>NZ_JASCOP010000018.1:0-47442 GCF_029959395.1 Stenotrophomonas sp. PS02300 | reverse complement strand
GGTGCGGACTACGCGCGCCTGGACAGCGACAGCTTCAGCGAAGACGGCGGCTTCGGCTTCGGCCTGCGTGCGGACAGCCGCGCGTCCAGCCGCAGCCAGGCGCTGGCCGGCCTGCGTGCGGAAACGCACCTGCGTGGCTGGTCGCTGCGCGGCTATGCCGAGTGGCAGCAGACGCTGTCCAGCGATGGCCTGGCCTTCGATGCCAGCTTCGTGGGCGTGGATGCCTGGGCGCCGGTGGCGGGGCTGCAGCCGGCACGCTCCGGCGGCCTGTTCGGCCTGTCGGTGCAGTCCTGGCTGACGCGCAACTCGCAGCTCTCGTTCGGCTACGACCAGCGCTTCGGCCCGCGGGGCGACCTGAGCCAGGTGGCGCTGCGCTACTCCGCCGCGTTCTGATCCAGGCGCGACAGGGCAACGAAAAAGGGCGCGAGATGATCGCGCCCTTTTTTTTGCCTGTGGTCCGGATCAGCCGCCGCGCAGCGTTCCCAGCCGCGGGCGTGCCCGGCCCAGCGGCATCTTCAGCTTGCCGATGGACTGGATGCGGGTTTCGGCGATGCGGTCGGCCGCGCGCTGCGGCGCAATGCCTTCCTGCTGGGACAGCGCGAAGATGCGGGCCAGGTTGTGGTAGATGCTGCGGATCAGGCGCATCGCGCGTTCGCGGTTGTAGCCGTCGATTTCCAGCGACACGTTCATCACCCCGCCCGCGTTCACCGCATAGTCCGGGGCATACAGGATGCCGCGGGCATGCAGCTCATCGCCGATCTCGGGCGTGGAGAGCTGGTTGTTGGCGGTGCCGCAGACGATCCTGCACTTCAGGCGCGGCAGGGTCTGCGGGTTGATCGCCCCTTCCAGCGCGCACGGCGCGAACACATCGGCGTTGACGTCGTAGATGTCGTCGGGCTTGACCGCCTCGGCGCCGTATTCGGTCACCGCACGCTCGACCAGCGCCGCGTCCAGGTCGGTGACGAACAGCTTGGCACCGCGATCGCGCAGCAGCTTGACCAGTTCCATGCCGATATGGCCCAGGCCCTGCACCGCGATGCTGACCTTGCCCACTTCCTCGTGGCCCAGCTTGTGCTGCATGGCCGCCATCAGCGCCTGCAGCGCGCCGTAGGCGGTGAACGGGGCCGGGTCGCCCGAGCCACCGTGGACCTGGTGCACGCCGGTGACGTACTCGCTTTCCAGGTAGATGTTTTCCATGTCATTGACGTCGGTACCGACGTCCTCGGCGGTGATGTAGCGCCCGCCGAGCGAATCCACGTAGCGACCGAACGCACGGAACAGCACCTCGGTCTTGTCCCTGCGCGGGTCGCCGATGATCACCGCCTTGCCCCCCCCGACATTCAAGCCCGCCAGCGCGTTCTTGTAGGTCATCGTGCGGCTGAGCCGCAGCGCGTCAGCCAGTGCGTCGTCCGTGCTGGCGTAGGGCCGCATGCGCACGCCGCCCAGCGCCGGGCCCAGCGTGGTGTTGTGGATGGCGATGATGGCCCTCAGACCGGCATCGCGGCTGTGGCAGAACACCACCTGTTCATGACCGGACGTTTCGAGGGTTTCAAATAACATGGTGACTCCGATGGTGCGAACGGCGGCAAACGCCGGCGAACGTACCAGCAAAAGGTGGGGTGTAAAACAAAAAAAGCGACGTCGTCGGTTGGGCAGGACGGGTCGCGCGGCGCCATTCTAGTGCATTCCGTCGGACGGTGTTGTCAGCGCCGGATGACCATCGCGCGCTAAAGTTGCCCCGTTCCGGGCCGATGCCGTGGCAACGGTGCGCAGTACCGGCAAGCCAGGACGGAACACGTGGGTGCAGTGGCGATAATTCGGGTGCGGTGCCGCACCGGCAGGGGCGCGGCCCGATGATGGCGATCCTGGCGGGGGCGGCCGGCGTGCTGGTCGTGGCATTCCTGGGCTGGGGGCTGTACCGCCGCCCGGCAGGGGTGGGGGCGGTTCCGGTGCCGGAGGGCACCCGCAGCCGGAGCCGCGCGCAGCCGCAGCCGCCTGCTTTGACGGAGTCCTCCGGCACCGAGGCCGGCGAGGTGCTGCAGGCCGGCCTGCATGCACTGGCGCTGCTGCCGGGCATTGGCAGCGCGCAGGCCACCGGCGCGCAGGACGCAACCCTGCTGGCGGCGGTGGCGGCCGCGCTGGAGGCGCAGGACTGGTCGGCCCGGCACCTCCCGCGCCGGCCGCAGCTGCTGCCGCAGCTGATCCAGACCGTGAACGACAGCGACGCCTCGGCGCGCAGCATGGCCTCGATCATCGGCCAGGATGCGGTGCTGACCGGCAACCTGCTGCGCATCGCCAACAGCCCGGTCTACCGGCTGCAGGCCAAGCCGGTGGACAGCCTGCAGCGTGCGGTCACGCTGGTGGGTACCGAGGGCATCCGCCAGATCATCAGCGCGGTGCTGGTGCAACCGGTCATGCAACTGCACAGCGACGCCTTCCCGCAGTTCGGCACCGTGGTCTGGGAGCACGCGCTGCTGGCTTCACGGGCTGCGGCCGATCACGCCCGCCTGGTCACCCATGAGGACGGCTTCGCCGCGCAGTGGATGGGGCTCACCCAGGGCCTGGGCGCGGCCCTGGTGATGCGGCACCTGCTGGATGTTGCCCGTGAGCAGGGCGTGCCGCCGTCACCGCAGCTGGCCAGCACCCTGCTGGATGCCTGGACCCTGCCGGTCGCCAGCCGCATCGCGGCGGCCTGGGAGCTGCCGCCCTCGGTGCACCAGGCGCTGCTGCGCGACGCCGATGCGACGGGCGGCGGGCTGGCCGCCAGCCTTCGCTTCGCGCGCGCCGGCGCGTCGGCCAGCCTGCTGTGCCGGCATGGCCGGATCAGCCAGGCCCAGGCGCTTGCGCTGCTGGAGCAGCTGCAGGGAACCCCGGCGCATGCATTGCAGTGGATCTGGCGCCGCCTGCACGGCCGCGCGGTCGAAACCCTGGATGCGGACGAATCAGCCGAAGCGTAGAGCCACGCCCTGCGTGGCTGCTCCTAAAGCTGGGATTCGAGGGGCAACCAGCTGATCACACGCGCGCTCGCACGCTGCCAGAACGACGTATCGGGCTCTTTGTCCAGCAGCGCAGGAGGCTGTTCGGCCCGATCCAGCCAGCGCACCTGGTCATCGGCATCCAGCGTCACCCAATAGCTCTGCTTCGGGTCGGCCAGGCGCAGATATTCCGCGCGCAGTTGCGCGGCCAATTCCCGGTCATCAAACAGCACGCCCATTTCCGTATTGAGGTAGGCAGAACGCGGATCCAGGTTGAACGAGCCCACGAAACCACGCTGGTCGTCGATCATGAACGCCTTGGTGTGCAGGCTGGCGCCGCTGCTGCCGAACAGGCCGCCGCTGCCGCCGCCCGCGCCACGCGAGCGCAGTTCGTACAGGTGCACGCCATCGCGCAGCAGCGGTGCGCGATAGTGCATGTAGCCGCTGTGCACGGCCGCGACGTCATTGGCGGCCAGTGAGTTGGTCACCACGCCCACGTAGGCGCCACGTTTCACCATCGCGGCCATCCCGCGCGTACCTTCCTCGCCCGGCACGAAGTAGGGCGAGATCAGCAGCGCTTTATGGCGGGTGGCTTCAAGTTCGCGCACCAGCCGGGTGACCAGCCAGTTGGCGGGGTCGTCGCGGCGGTGCTTCATCGCCGGATCGGACACGATTTCCACGCCCGGTGACCAGTGCAGCTCGACCGCATCGGTGTAGAACGAACGCGCTGCCGGCGAACGCTCGACGCGCTCAAGATAGGGTCTGGCGGCCGCCAGCTTCGCCTCATGCGCCGACTCAAGCATCAGCAGGCGCAGCTGGGCCGGGGTGTGGAAGGCGAGGGCGGCCACGGGTACCGCCGCATCACTGTTCCAGTACGCGTCGAAGATCGTGTTGGCCTGCTGCACCGCCTTGCCGGCCACGATCAGGTCCAGGTCGCGGAAGTTCACATCGCTGCGCGCGCTGAAGTATTCCTCGCCGATGTTGCGGCCGCCGACGATGGCGACCCTGCCATCGGCGATCCACTGCTTGTTGTGCATGCGGTGGTTGACGCTGAAGAAGCGCTGCACCATTTCCACCAGCCGCCACAGGCCATCACGGTTGCGGAACGGGTTGTACAGGCGGATTTCGATGTTGGGGTGCTCATCGAGCGCCATCATCAACGCATCCTTGTCCTGCGCGTTCATGTCATCCAGCAGCAGGCGCACGCGCACGCCACGTTCGGCGGCCTGGTACAGCTCCTGCGCCATCAGGTGGCCGATCAGGTCGTCCTTCCAGATGTAGTACTGCAGGTCCAGGCTGCGTGCGGCATGGCGGGTGATCACCGCGCGCGCGGCATACGCATCCAGCCCTTCGGACAGGAAGGCCACGCCGGACTGATCCGGGTGATCGGCCTGCAGGCGCACCAGCTCGCGATCGATCGCACTCTGCGCCGGCTGCAGCGGCAGCACGCTGCTGTGCGGTCCCTTCGCCTTGGGCGTGAGGTGATCGCCCAGCAGCAGGCCGCTGAGTACCAGCAGTGTCACGATCGCCAGCAGGATGCCTGCGCCACGCAGCAGGCGGCGCCACAACGGCTTCTTCTCGCTCATGGCCTGATCCTAAGCGGGCCGCGCGTGCACCGGAAGTGCAGGGCGCGTGCGTGGATCAGAAGCGTTCGTCCGGCGCCAGGTAACGCCACTGGCCCGGGGCCAGCTTGCCCATCGCCACCCGGCCGATGCGCAGGCGACGCACGCTGATGACGTCCAGCCCGACCTGCCGGCACATGTCGCGCAGCTGGCCGGGTGCCACCGGCTTGATCGCGAAGCGCAGCCGGGTTTCGTTCTGCCAGCTGACCTTGCACGGCGGCAACGGCCAGTTGCGGAAGCTCAGGCCGTGCGCAAGCCGCTTCATGCCGTAGGGCACCAGTTCGCCGCTGACCTCGACCAGGTATTCCTGCTCCAGCGTCGCGCCACGGTCCTTCAGGTGCGACACCACGCGGCCGTCCTGGCTGACCACCACCAGGCCGCTGTCTTCGTCGGCCAGCGGCATCACCAGCTGCAGCGCGTGGAAGTGCCGCTGCAGCAGGGCCACGCCGGTGGCATCCAGTTCGCTGCGGGTCTCGGGCGTGACCAGCGCGCACAGTTCATCGGCGCGCATGCCGGCCGGCTTGTGCAGCAGCATGCTGACTGTCTCGGCGCGGGTCGCCTCGGCGTTTTCGCGCAGCACCACCACCTCATCGGTGACCATGGCCTGCGGTTGTTCGATCACCACGCCGTTGACGGTGACCCAGCCCCCCTCGATGAAGCGCTGGGCGTCGCCCCGGGAGCAGCCGATCAGGCTGGTCAGGCGTTTGTCGAGTCGGATCGGATCGGTCATCAGGCAGGCAGCACAAAGCGGGACGCGGGCGGGGAGTGTACTGGCTCGGGGCCGGGCCTGCGCGTGACAGGGCTGCGGCCCCGCGCCGCTGCTGGCATGATCCGATGATGAACTGGCGTGCGTCCCCTGCCGTGAAAGTCGGCCTTTCCATTGCCGTGGCCACGGGCCTGTATGGCATTTCCTTTGGCGCGCTGGCGGTGGCGGCTGGGCTGAACCCGTGGCAGGCGCAGGCGCTGAGCCTGTTGATGTTCACCGGCGGCTCGCAGTTTGCGTTCATCGGCGTCATCGCCGGCGGCGGCGCCGGTTCGGCGGCATTCACCGCTGCCACGCTGCTGGGCGTGCGCAACGCCGTGTACGGCATGCAGATGAACCGGATGCTGGGCCTGCGCGGCTGGCGGCGCGGGGTGGGCGCGCAGATCACCATCGATGAATCGGCGGCCACCGCCTCCAGCCAGATCGTGCCGCTGGAACAGCGACGCGGCTTCTGGACCGCCGGTGTGGGCGTGTTCGTGCTCTGGAACCTGTTCACCGCCGTCGGCGCGATGGCCGGCGACGCGCTGGGCGATCCACGCCGGTGGGGCCTGGACGGTGCCGCGGTGGCAGCGTTCCTGGCGTTGCTGTGGCCACGGCTGCGCCAGCGTGATGCGGTGGCCATCGCGATCGTGGCCGCGCTGGTCACGGTGCTGGCGCTGCCGTGGGTGCCGCCCGGCATCCCGATCCTGTTGGCGGCGGCGGTGGCCGCGCTGTGGGGCGCGCTGGTACAACTTGAAGCGCGCGGCGCATGAGCGTGTGGGGGTGGTTGCTGCTGGGCTGCGTGGCGGCCTATGCGATCAAGCTGGCCGGGTGGCTGGTGCCGGCGCGCTGGCTGGAATCGTCGCGCATGACCCGGGTCGCCGGCACGCTCACGATCGGCCTGCTGGCCTCGTTGACCGCGATGAATGCCGTGGCCGCCGGTGCGGCGGTGGTGCTGGACGCGCGGCTGGGGGCGCTGGCCGTGGCGGCCGTGGCGCTGCTGCTGCGGCTGCCGTTCCTGGCGGTGGTGGTGCTGGGCGCGGCGGCGGCGGCCGCGCTGCGCTGGGCCGGGATCGGCTGAGCGTCAGCCGCTGGCGCGCTCCAGGTGGGTCAGGTACAGGCGCAGGTCGAACTCCAGCTGGTGGTAGTCCGCTTCCATGTGGGTGCACAGCTGGTAGAACGCCTTGTTGTGGTCCGATTCCTTCAGGTGCGCCAGTTCGTGCACCACGATCATCTTCAGGAACGGGGCCGGTGCCTCGCGGAATACGCTGGCGATGCGGATCTCGCGGCTGGCCTTGAGCCGGCTGCCCTGCACCCGCGACACGGTCGTATGCGTGCCCAGCGCGTGCTTGAGCACCTGCAGGCGGCTGTCGTAGATCACCTTGGACAGCGGCACCGACTGGCGCAGGTAGCGCTCCTTCAAGGCCTGGGTGTAGTCGTACAGCTGGCGGTCGTTGCGCACGGTGTGCAGCTCGGCATAGCGGCGCTCCAGCCAGGGGCCCAGGCGGTCGGCCGCGATCAGCTCGCGCACCTGCTGCTGCAGGGCGTCGGGGTAGCCGGCGAGGTACTTCAGGGCGGTCATGCGGCTATGATGACGCCTGGAATCCCGCACCAACAGATGCAAAGGCAATGGCGAAGGCAAATCCCCTGCAGGAACAGCTGCTCAAGGCCGGGCTGGTCAAGAAATCCCAGGTGTCCCAGGCTGCGCGTGAGCAGGTGAAGGCCCGCCACGGCAAGGCTCCGGTGGCGCCCACCGACAGCCAACGCGATGCCGAGCGGCTGCGGGCGGAAAAGGCCGAGCGCGACCGCGCGCTGGAAGCCGAACGCAAGGAAAAGAACCGCCTGCAGGAGCTGCAGGCGCAGGTGCGCCAGATCATCGAAAGCAACCGGGTCAAGCGCGAAGGTGAAAGCGAGTACCGCTTCAACGACGGCACCCTGATCCGCACCCTGCTGGTCAACGAGGTGCTGCGCCGCCAGCTGGCCGTGGGCAGCCTGGTGATCGCGCGCTTGGGCGAGGGCTTCGAGCTGGTGCCGCGTGCGGCCGCCGACAAGATCCGCGAGCGCGACCCGGCCGCGATCGTGCTCGACAACGGCAAGGATCGCGCTGCGTCCGCCGAGCCCAGCACCGGCAATGCCGAAGACGATGCGTACTACGCGCAGTTCCAGGTACCCGACGACCTGATCTGGTGATGACGGGCTGAACGGTTCACCGGAAACGGGGGATGTTCAGCCGGCCGTAAACCGACCTCGCCCGGCCGGATCTATGCTGGCGGTCCGGCAACGGTATGGGAGATGCGGCATGGCCACAGGGTGGGCAGGCGACGGCGCCGTCCAGGACCAGATCGACGCGACCGTGGATGACGCCATCCAGCGCGCCCGCGCGCAGCTGCGCCAGGGTCCCGGGCTGACCCATTGCGAGGAATGCGAAGCGCCCATCCCCGAAGCGCGTCGCCGCGCCGTGCCCGGGGTACGGCTGTGCGTGCGCTGCCAGGAAGCAGAAGACGCCGCGCAGCACGATGCGGGCACCTACAACCGGCGGGGCAGCAAGGACAGTCAGCTACGCTGACGCAGGATCAACCGTCGCCCTGGATGCCGCCCGGTGCCTGCGACGGATCGCGCCAGCGGCGCACGGTGCGCTGGAAGAACATGTTGTTCGGAATCTGCAGCACCGTGCCTTCGTGTCCGCCGCTGTTTTCCTGCAGCGTGGTGTAGATCAGGTTGACGTCGATGACGCGCCCTTTCAGCCCGGGCTTCTCGCCGTTCTCCAGCACCTCGATGTAGTCGTGCAGCCGGAACGGGCGGGTGGTGAAGATCAGCAGGGTGCAGAAGATGTTGGACAGCACGCTCCACGCGGCGAAGAACGCCACGGCGCCCACGGCGGCAAAACCGGTGAAGGCGGTCCACAGCACGCTGGCCTGCACGCCGATGATCTGCAGCACCACCAGCAGCACGGCGAAATAGACCACGAAGGTGAACACCCGGCGGGCGCCCATGATCATTTCTGGCGGCAGGGTGTAGTGCTCGCCGACGCGGCGCAGCAGGCGGCGAGCGATCAGGCGCAGCAGCCAGGCCACCAGCAGGGTCAGCAGGATCTGCAGGGCAGGGACCCCGTACTGCAGCCACTCATGGGTCCAGGCGGGCAGGTGTTCTTTCATGGAAACCAAGGATCGACGCGGGAGCGTCAGTTTACCCCGCGCGGTACAGCCGGGCCCTGCCCGGTTGCGCCAGCATACCGACCAACCGTGAGACGCACAGTGGCGCATGATCCTGGTACTGCACGCACAGGTCCGGTTGCGGCGGCAGTGCCACCCGCAGCGTCACCGGGCTTCCCGGCAGGGTGCACGCGCTGGCCAGCGACAGCAGAAGGGCAAGGCAACTGGGCGACATGGGAGCTCCTGGGACCACGCCCGGCGTGGTGACAGAAAATTGGATGCAACGGGTGCCGGAAAGGTTTAAACCTTTTCGAACGTCCCTGCATCCAAGGGATATGCTCGATACGACCATGCCCGCCCTGCACGCTGCCAACGACGCCGATTGCACCGACGAGTCCGCGTGGGTGCGGGCCGCGGTGGCCGGCGACACCGCCGCCTACGAGCGCATCTACCGCCGGCATGCGCCGCGCCTGTATGCGGTGTTGTGGCGGCTGTGCGGCGGGCACGCCGCGCGCGCCGAGGATGCGCTGCAGGAGGCGTTCCTGCAGGCGTGGCGCGCACTGCCCGGGTTCCGCTTCGACAGCAGCCTGGGCACGTGGCTGCACCGGCTGGGGGTGAATGCGGCACTGATGGAACTGCGCGCCAACGCCGCCCGCGACGCGGGCGACAGCGGCGAGGAAGGCTGGGACCTGCTGGCGGCGGTGCCGGCAGTGGACCGCTGCGCGGGCACCAGCCTGGACCTGGAGCGCGCGCTGGAGACCCTGCCGCCGCGCGCGCGCGCCGTGCTGGTGCTGCACGACATCGAGGGTTGGAAACACCAGGAGATTGCCGACCAGCTGCAGATGGCGGTGGGCAGTTCCAAGGCACAGCTGCACCGCGCGCGCGGCCTGTTGCGCGCGCGTCTGGGAGAACCGGCATGAACAACAACCACGACAACCACGACATCGATTCCGACTTGCAGGCGCGCCTGCGCGCGCTGCCCGCCGAACGATTGCCGCCGGCGGATGCCTGGCAGCGGATCGCCGCGCAGCTGCCGCCACGCGTGGCGGCGCTGCCGGCCGCTGTGCCGGCACCGCGCGCGCGCCGTTGGCCACTGCGCGTCGGGCTGGGCCTGGCCGCCGCGCTGGCCGTGCTGATGGTGGTGCCTACGTCCACCCCGCCCACGCCGCGCCCATCGCCCCTGCAGCGGCAGGCCGACGTGATCGCCGCCGAGTACCAGCAGGCCATGGCCACGCTGCCTGCGGCCCCGATCGGCGCGGACTGGCAGCCGGCGCTGCACGAACTTGATAGCAGTGCGGTGTACATCCGCGCAGCCATCGCCGAGAACCCGCGCTCGGGGTACCTGCTTACCCAGCTGCAGCGCACCTACGCGCTGCGTCTTGAACTTACCCAGCAGGCCGTCAACGCCGCTGGCCTGCCATCCTGAAGGAGAGTCCCATGCGAAACACCCTGCGTTTCACCGCAGCCCTGGCCCTGCTGCTGCCCCTGGCCGCGCAGGCCGCCACCCGCGTCGACGAGCGCCATCCGCTGGCCGCGGGCGGGCGCGTTGAAGTCAGCAACATCGCCGGCAAGGTCACCGTGCGCGGCTGGGATCGCAATGAAGTGGCATTGACCGGCAGCATGGCCGATGGCCTGCGCCTGCAGCAGGACAAGAGCACCAACCGGGTGCGCTGGGAGGTGATCTATCCGCGCAACGGCAACAACGGCGGCGCCACCCTGGAGCTGCGGGTGCCGCGCTCGGTGGAAGTGCAGCTGGGCACGGTCAGCGCCGACATCGACGTGGCCGAGGTGGACCTGCGCCGTTTGCAGGCCAATGCGGTCAGCGGCGATATCTCGGCGGCGGGTCGCACGGCCGAAGCCAACCTGAGCACCGTCAGCGGCGATATCCGCGCGCAGGTGCAGAGCCAGCGCATGGCGTTGCGCGCGGTCAGCGGTTCGATCCAGGCCGGTGGCGGCATGGGCGGTGAGGTCTCTGCGGAAACGGTATCGGGCAGCATCCGCCTGGACACGGCGCAGGTGCAGCGCCTGGCTGCCGAAGCAGTGTCGGGCAACCTCACCGTGGCAGCGTCCGGGCTGGCGCCGGGCGGCAAGGTGACCTTGCAGACGGTGAGTGGTTCGATCGCCCTGCGCCTGCCGGCCAAGGTCTCGGCGCAGCTGGCGGTGAAGACCTTCAGTGGCGACATCCAGTCCGATGCCGGCCAGGTGGAACGGCCGCGCTACGGCCCGGGTCGCAGCCTGGACACGCGCCTGGGCGGCGGTGACGGCGATATTTCGATCAATGCCCATTCGGGCAACGTGCGGGTTTCGCTGGGCGGCCGCTGAGTGCGGCCCCCGCACCGGCCTGGGGCCGGTGCGGACGGCAGCGGCGTCAGCCGGCCTTTTTCAGCGCCAGGGTGTTGCCCAGTACTTCGATCTTGCCGCCGCTCTTGCGGAACGCAGCCAGATCGGCAGCGATGCTGGCGCTGCTCAGTGCGGTGTTGGAACCCTGCTTGCGGTCAACGCGAACGGTGTTGCCTGCCTTGGGGGAGGTCTTTGGCGAACGGGCCATGGATGCTCCTGTCATGGGTGTAACGTGGAAAAAATCGTCGACGCATCGTGCTGTTGTCGACGGTAGTCCTGCCGCACGATGCGGCAGTCATCGCCGCCCATCGCAAACTGGCGGCAGATCGCGGGACGCTGCGAATAAATCGTGCAGCGCAGGTGATAGGGGTCGATCGCGGCACACCAACCTTCGTCGTTGCGCGCCATCACGGTGCGGCCCGCTTCGTCGGTATCCAGCAGGTAGCCGGGTACCGCGTCGTCAGGCATGACGGTCACCGACAGCCGGCAACACACTGCGTCGCAGCGGCGGCAGTCGATGGGGTCGGCCTCGGCGATTTCGCCCAATAGAATCTCTCTTTCAGCGAAAGACGATCCCAGCGCCACGGACAGGTCCGGACGGCGGCGGTATCGGCAAGGATGAGGGCCTCTTCGAGGCTGGGTACGACATGCGCATTGCGCATCGAAGCCGAAAGATGATAGCGCTTTCGGCGTAACGTTTTGTTAATACGAGGGTTCCACGGCTCGAAACCCTTGTGCTGCAATGGTTTCGGGGCGGTAGGATCAGCTCGCGGCGGCCCAGGCCAGGCCGTGCACCACGCCGAACGACGGGTTGCCGCGCACCAGCGTCGAGCCCGGGAAGGCGGCGGCCACCGCCGCCTGCAGGTAGCCCGCGCGTGACATGCCGCCGGTCAGGAAGATCGCCGCCGGGTCATGCCCGATATCGGCGCGGACCTGTTCCAGCAACCCGGTCAGTTCGCCCAGGTAGCTGCCCGCGGCCGTTTCCAGCCGCGACGGGTCGACGTCCACGGCCAGGTCGCGTTCGATGAAGTCCAGCGCACTGGCGTGGCGTGGTGCGCTGCTCAGGGCGATCTTGCAGCGTTCAACCTCGCGGTACAGGCGCGCGGTGTTGCCGGTGTCCTGCAGCGCCTGCAGGCGCTTGCCCCACGGCGCCTCGGCCTCGCGGTAGCTGTGCTGGCGGAAATCGCGCTGGCGGGTCATGTCCTGCACCATCGCGGCCTCCACGTAATGGTGTGCCGGCACGCGGCTCTGGCCGCGCCCGAACAGCGGCATGTAGGCACCCAGGCTCAACGCAAGGTCGATGTCGGTACCGCCGCGCGCGATACCCCACGCGCGATGGATCTTCGGGGCCTGCGCGCCGCCCACCCGTGCATGCGCCACATCGGTGGTGCCGCCGCCGATGTCGACCACCACCGCATCATGTTCCTGCGCGCTTTCGGCGTGGTAATGCATTGCCGCAGCGGCCGGTTCCTCGAGGAAATCGACGCTGTCGAACCCTGCTGCGATGGCGGCGGTGTGCAGGATGTCCAGCGCCTGGTCGTTGCCGGCCGCGCCGATCGAACTGCGGAACTGCACCGGGCGGCCCAGCGTGGCGGTGCGCACCGGCGCGTCGAGCTGGCGCGAGGCGGTCAGCCGGATGTGCTCCAGGATGTGCGTGGCGATGCCGGTGATGGTCTGCCGCGCGCGCGGGTGCAGGTTGTAGCCCAGCATCGATTTCGGGCTCTGCACCAGGTTGCCTTCGTTCTCCTCGAAGTAGGCTTCCAGCGCCTCATCACCGTACACCGCGTTCTGCAGCAGCTTGGTCGAGCTGAGCGGCGCGCGCATCTGCTCTTCCATCCACTGCCGGCGCACCACGCGCAGGGCCTCGCGGCGCAGCGCGTCCGGCGCGCGGTCCTGGCCGGCGGCACGGGCGTCGCGCGCGGCGGCGTCGATCAGCCGGGCCAGTTCGTGCTCCAGTGCCGGGGTCAGTTCGAAGTCGTTCGGATCGCGCATCACCTCGGGGAAGTACACCGTGGTGCGGAACTGCTCGGCCTCGCCAAACCGGATCGGCACGACCCGGCCGTCCACCACGGCGGCGGCGGCGGAGTTGCTGGTGCCAAAGTCGATGCCGATTTTCATGCGGGGCCGGGCCGGAGGTCAGGGGGCGCGCACTGTGCGGCAAGCGGGCCGCCGGTGCAAGGCCTGCCCGGATCGGGCGGTTACAATGGGGGTTGTTCCGAACCTGAAGGCTTCACCATGTCCGCCGCACCCGCCTGCCCGCAATGCACCCTGGAAAACACCTACGCCGACGGCGCGCTGTGGATCTGCGCCGACTGCGGCCATGAGTGGGCGGCCGGCGATGAAGGCGGCCAGGGCGTGGTCGTGCGGGACAGCAACGGCAACGTGCTGGCCAGCGGCGACACCGTCACCGTGATCAAGGACCTGAAGGTCAAGGGCTCGTCGATCCCGCTCAAACAGGGCACCGTGATCCGCAACATCCGCCTGGTCGAGGACGATGCCGAGCACATCGAGGGCAACTCGGACAAGATCAAGGGCCTGGTCCTGAAGACCTGCTTCCTGAAAAAAGCGTAGGTAACGACCGTTGGTCGTTACGCATCAGCGGCGGTGCGCCGCCATTCAATTGGTGGCCGTCCGGTCCCGCCATTTCTGCAGGCTGTCCAGCTTGGCCTGGTAGGTCGCCCGCAGCACATCGGCGTCTTCGCCGGCCAGGTCGCGGGCGCGCAGCATTTCCAGCGAGGCGCGGCGGGTGTTGCCGGCCAGGAAGTAGGCGCGGGCCAGCCCGAAATGGAACTGGTGCGCGCTGCTGTACAGGCGCACTGCCCGCTGGTAGTAGTCGATGGCCTGCGCATAGTCGTGGCGCTGTTCGGCTTCGTTGCCGAAGCGGAACTGCGCGAACGGATCGCTCTTCTGCACCTGTTCCAGCCGCTTGGCCAGCACGTCAGCCCGGCGCGCATCGCCCAACCTGCGATGCAACGCGCTGGCGTTGGTCAGCGCCGCCGCATGCCGTGGTTGCAGCTGCAGGGCCTGTTCGTAATCCTTGCGGGCCTGGTCCAGGCGGCCTTCGCGGGTGTCAAGCACGCCCAGGTTGTTCCAGCCGGCGGGGAAGGCCGGTGCCACCGCCAGCGCGGCATCCAGGTACACGCGCGCCTGCGCGGTGTCCCCGTCGGCCATGTGCTCGGCGCCGCGGTTGTTGTAGAAGTGCGCCAGGGCGCGCTGCTCGGTGATCGGGCGCGGCCCGTAGCGGTCATAGAGCACGTTGCGGTCCAGGTCGACCACGGCGGTGCGTCCGTTGAGGTTCAGCCCCACGTTGACGTGGCCCACGTTGTAGATCACGCCCTGGTCCTGGTGCCAGGTGACCACCTGCGCCACCTCCTGCACCCGCGCATCGATGCCTGCCGCGCGCGCCAGGGTGACGAACATCAGGGTGAACGACAGGCAGTTGGCGCGATGGGTCTTCCACGTTTCGGCCAGGGTGTGGGTGGCGTACGGGTCGTACTCCAGGTGCATGGCGTCTTCGTCGAAGATCAGGTGCACCAGCCGCACCAGCCGCTGCTCGCGCGAACTGACCGGGGCGATCACCCGTTCCTGCAGCAACGCGCGCAGATCCGGCGGAATGGCCAGGATCTGCTCCGGGGAGGGAATGGATTCGACCGCCTGGGGCTGCACCGCGGCGCTGGCAGGCGGCGCGGCCAGCACAGGCGTCGGTGCGGCGGCCAGCAGGGCCAGCAGGGCAAGGGATTTCCAGCCGTTCATCGCGGTCACCTCGCAGGCACGACGGAGCATTGGTAGCTGCAGTCTAGGCCGGCGCCCGCCAGCCGGCGCACCGCTTGTCGGCCTGTTGCACCCGCCGCCACCCTTGCCATTCGCCCGGGGGCCGGCCAATGATGCCGCCATGACCTTTTCACCGCTCTCGTTGCCGGCGGCCATGCAGGCCGACCTGGAAGCTGCCTACGCCATGCCTCCACGGGCCTATCACGGCTACCCGCACGTGCGCGCGGTGCTGACGCACTGCCAAGCGGTGGCGGACGGCCCGGGCTGGGCGCACCCGCGCGAAGTGCAGCTGGCCGCGCTTTACCACGACGCGATCTACGAGGCCGGGCGCAACGACAATGAAGCGCGCTCGGCCGCGCTGGCACGTGCGCAGGTCGAGCGCTGGCTGCCGGGCGCCGGCGTGGACGTGGCCCGGGTCGAACAGCTGATCCTGCTGACCGCGCGTCACGGCACCCTGGCCGCGAGTGATGTGGACCCCGAAGCGGCGTTGTTCCTGGACTGCGACATGGCCATCCTCGGCGCGCCGGCCGACGTGTTCGACGCCTACGACCGTGGCATCGCCGAGGAATACGCCGGGCATGTGCCGGGGTTCCTGTTCCGGCTCAACCGGCGGCGGTTCCTCAAGCACCTGCTGCGCAGCCCGCGCATCTTCCTCAGTGACTTCTTCCATCAGCGCCTGGACGCACCGGCGCGGGCCAACCTGCGCCGTCGACTCGGGCACTGACAGCGGTCGATTACACTGCACCGGTTGACCGCCGTCCCTCACGCCATGCCCGTTCCCCTTCCATCCGCCACGCCCGATGCCGATCCGCGCCCGCAACCGCCGGAAGAACCCGGCCCCAACGAGTGCTGCGGCAGCGGCTGCCCGCTGTGCGTGCTGGACCTGTACAGCGACGAGCTGCAGCGCTACCGCGCCGACCTGGCCGCGTGGCGGCTGCGCCATCCCGATGCCGGCCCCTGAGCAGCGCCCCCGATGAGCCTTCCTGCCCATGCCCACGTGGCCCGCCTGGCGCTGCTGGCGCTGGCCGGGTTCGTGCTTACCGCGCTGTGGACCCAGTGGGCACGCCAGGACCTGGACTGGGTGCAGGCCACGTTGAGCCTGTACCTGCACGGCCCCTGGGGCCTGGCGTTGCGGACTGCTTACTGCGTACTGGCCGTGGCGATCATGCTGCTGGCCTGGTCGCTACACGCCGCCAGCCGCTCGCCCCGGCGCAGCACGGCGGCGCCGCTGCTGTTCTGCGTGGCCGCACTGGGGCTGATGGGCGTGGCCATCGGCGACAGCTGGCTGCCCGGGCACGCGCCGCTGCTGGCTCCCCTGGTCCATGGCCTGGCGGCCAACACCGCGTTCCTGTGCGTGAGCGTGGCGATGCTGCTGCAGAGCTGGTACCTGCGCGCCGATCCGCAGTGGGCGCGCTGGGCCAGCGCAGCGTGGTGGTGGGCTTGGCTGTGTTTCGCGCTGCTGTGGCTGCACGTGCTGTGGCGCGGCCCGCCGCGCGGGGCCGGGCAGAAGCTGGTGATCGCCGCGGTGGTGCTGTGGTTGTTCGTGGCCGCGCTGCAGCTGTGGCGGCATGCACGGCGCGAGGACGCTGCGCGGCTGGAGTAGGCGCTGCGGCCAGCCTGTGTACATGCCCTTGGCAGGGGACAGGCGTATCGTGGGGCGACTTTTCCGGGATGCGTGACGATGCGGCGAGCCAGTGTGGGCAGGGGACTGGGAGTGGTGTTGGGCCTGGTGTCGATGATGGGGGCCGCAGCCGCTTCGGCGGCGCCGCAGCAGGTCAGCCACGGGCGCTTCAACGACATCCCGATCCATGCACCGGAAGGCCACCCGCAGCGCGTGGTGGTCTGGTTCGATGGTGGCAGTGAACCCGAGCGCACGCGTGAGCGCATCGAGGCGTTGCGCGCGCAGGGCGCCCTGGTGGCCCAGGTCGATGTGGCCCGCCTGCGCAGGGGGCTGGCGCGCGAAGGTGGCGGAAACTGCAGCTTCGGCGCCGGCGACGTGGAGAATTTCTCGCGCTGGTTCCAGGCGTACCTGCACGTGCCGGGCTACCACCTGCCGCTGATCGGCGGCGATGGCAGCGGCGCCGAGCTGGCCTACGCGGTGGCGGCACAAGCGGATACCCAGGTCTTTGCCGGCCTGGTCACCACCGGTTTCTGTCCCGACCAGGCGCGCGAGCGCGCGGTGTGCGGCGCCGGTGTCAGCCATGGCCGCCTGCAGCCGGCGGAGCTGGCGTTTCCGTGGTTGAACGCCGCAGGTGACCGCAAGTGCGCGGCAGGCGATGCCACCGCGTTCGTGCACAAGGTGGAGATGGGGCGGCAGTTCCAACGTACCGGGCGTGGCGATGACCTGCCTGGCCTGCTCGCCGCCGCCCAGGTCATGGGTGCGCAGAAGGGCGTCAGCCTGGCACCGCCGCCGGATGACCTGAAGGGGCTGCCGGTGGTGGAAGTGCCGGCACGGCAGGCCGGCGATACGCTGGCCATCTTCGTCTCCGGCGACGGCGGCTGGGCCGGCCTGGACAAGGATGTGGCCGCCGCGCTGAGTGAGAACGGGATTTCGGTGGTCGGCCTGGATTCGCTGCGCTATTTCTGGACCGAGCGCACCCCGGAAGGCTTCGCCCGCGACCTGGAGCGCATCGCGCGGCATTACGGCAACCAGTGGCAGCGCAAGCGGCTGGTGCTGGTCGGCTTCTCGCAGGGCGCCGACGTGCTGCCGGCCGCGATCAACCAGCTGGATCCGGCCACGCGCGGGTCCATCGCCCTGGTCGGCCTGATGTCGGTGGGGCGCAAGGCCGACTACGAATTCCATGTCAGCAACTGGCTGGGCGGAGGCGGCGAAGGCCTGCCCATCGCGCCGGAAATTGCCCGGCTGCCGGCCGAACGCACCGTGTGCCTGTATGGCCAGGAGGATGCCGACGCGTTGTGCCCGGAGCTGCCGAAGAACGGTGTCACGGTGGTCGCGCTGCCCGGCGATCACCACTTCAAGGGCGATTACGACCTGTTGGCGAAGTCGTTGCTGGAGCATCTGGCGGCGCAATCGCGGACGCCGTGATGGGCCGCGACACCGGCGTTGAAGCGCAGCTGTTCCAGCTGATGGCGGCAGACGGGCACATCGTGCGCGACGCACCGGCATCGGCCGCGCAGCAGATGGCGGATGCCATGGCGATGCGGCGTGCGGGGCACGACGAGCCCGCAGGCCCGCTGTTCTGCGCAGGCCTGCTGGAGACGCTGGCCTGGCTGGTCAAGGACCGCGATGTCGAACTGCGCAGGGCGATCGCCTGGCATCGATCCGCCGAGGTGCGCCGCTACACGCAGCTGCTTGATGGCGCGGCGTATGCGGCGGCGCTGCGCGCAGCGAAGAAACTGGGCGATGTTGCCTACCCGGCCCGGATCGAACGCGAACCGGACCCGGACAGGCAGCGCAGGCTGGTGACCCTTGCCGGCGCGGTCAAGCACGCGCGCGGGGGAGCCGGCAGCTGGGCGGATGTGCTGGCGAGCGCCGCGGCATTGGATGAGGGACTTGCCACCCCGTTCGCCCCGCATGGGGCGGTGCTGGAGGAGAAGGCGGCACTTGACCGGAACGCCGACGTCAGTGCCTGGCTGGCGCTGCGGGCGTCGACCCGGGCCGTCAACGGCGGCGCTGCGCGCGGCCGCGACGTGGAGGACCATGTCGGGGCGTCGCTGACGCGATTGTGCGCTGCCATGAACGCAGCCGCCGGTGACGACTCCGAAGCGGGCTATCGCATTGCCAGGGGCGCCCATGTGCCGGCCGGACTGCGGCCGGAGAACAGCCGGCACGTCAAAGGCGAAATCGACTTCCTGCTCATGCACGGCACCGATGCCGTGCTGATCGGGGAAACCAAGGCCGGTGGTGCCACCGCGATTGCCGCCGACTGCGTGAAGTTCCACAACGGGGTGGTGGAGATGGCGGCACGCGCGCAGCCGGGCATCACCTATCCCTTCGCGATGGGAGGCAACAAGCGCCTGCCGCAGGTGCTGCACATCAGCGGCGCCTCGCTCAGGCGCCTGGCGGACACCCACGCGGCGTGGCCGATGGCGGCCCGCTACTTCCTGCCCGAGCCGGTTGCCGCCATCCCGCTGTCGCCACGGGCGATCGCCTACATCACCCAGCAACCGGCGAGCATCGCCGTCGCCGAACGGCTGATGGCAGGCGAAACGGTGCCAGCGGATGCCTTGCTGGCCGTCTGGCAGGACCTCACCGGCAATCCACGGCTGGCGTGGATCTGGGAAGAGCGTGTGCTGGCAGGGGAGGCCCTGCATGCCATCCATGGCAGCCAGAGCGTGGCGCGGTTTACCGACGTGTTTGCGCGGATGGCGGCAGCGAGATGAGCCGCGTGGCATCCAGCAGCGCGGCAGGCAGGTGCATGCCGCCCGGCGCCGCCAGGTAACGGGTGCGCCACTGCGGTGCGAACTTGGATTTGAAACGGCGCAGCCCGCTGAAGCCATAGAAGCGCTCGCCATGGCGTGCCACCACGTTGGCGAAGCGGTTCCAGCGCCCGGCCAGCCGGTGCTGGGCAAGCCCCGACAGCGGCGCCATGCCCAGCGAGAAGCGGTGGAAGCCCTGTTCGCGCCCCCACAGGAACAGCTCGATGAACAGGAAATCCATCGTGCCCTTGGGCGCGTCGTCCACGTGCCGCATCAGGTCCACCGACAGCTCGCGGCCGGCAGGCGCCTGCCACAGGTTGGCGAAGGCGACGATGCGCCCTTCAGCCTCGACGATCGCCACCGGGAACCGTGCCAGGTAGGCCGGATCGAAACTGCCCAGCGAGAAGCCCTTCTCATCGCCGGCCTTGTCGTCCAGCCATTGCTGCGAGACCTGCGCCAGCACCGGCAGCAGCGCAGGCACCTCTTCGGGCGCGGCCACCCGGAAGCTGAGGCCACCGCGCTTGCCCCGGTTCCAGGCCTGGCGCAGGTCGGCCCGTTCGCGCCCCTCCAGGCCGAAATCCTGCAGCGGCACCATCGCTTCCTCGCCGAGCTTCACCAGGGTCAGCCCAAGGTCCAGGTAGGTCTGCCAGTACGCTTCGCCGACCTGGTAGAACACCGGGCGCAGGCCAAGGCGATCGGCTTCCTCGCGGAAGCGCCAGATCAATGCGCGGGCGACGTCCGGCGGGCCGACCGGATCGCCCATGGCGATCAGCGAGCCCCCGTAGCGCTGCATCATCACGAAGCCGCCGCCGGCCTCATCGCGCAGCACCGCCTTGTCCGCAGTGAGCACCAGGCAGGCCTGGGTGTCCTGTGCCGCGAGCAGGACCGGCGCCAGCGCATCCAGCGTGCCGGCGTCCGCCGGCGGCAGCGGGGTGCGGGTACTGTGCAGCAGCCGCGCCAAGCCGAAGATGGCCAGCGCGATGGCCACCACCAGCAGCGCACGCAGCGCACGCGGCGCGTTGCCCTGCGCGGCGAACTGCCACCACAGCTCGTTCTGGTATTCGACATGGCTGTACACGAAGAACAGCAGCCAGATCACCGCCACCAGCACCAGGCCCAGGTTGCGGATCCATGGCCACGACCACGCTTCATCCAGCAGCGCACCCTGCCGGTAGAACTCGCGGCGCGATGCCCACAGCGCCATCGCCACCAGCACCGATGCCAGCGCGATCAGCACCTGGCCGCCGCGCAGCCAGATCGGCAGCGGCGCGGCCACGCAGATCGCCAGCGCCAGTACCCAGGCCGCATGGCTGCGTCGCTGCAGGCCCTGGCCGATCAGCAGCAGCACCACGCCGGCCAGGCTGCCGAGCAGGTGCGAGGTTTCCAGGATCGGCAGCGATGCGTGCAGCAGGTGCCGGCGCGGCGTCGGCAGGGTGCCATCGATGACCAGCGCAGCGCCCACGCTGAACACCGCCAGCGCGATGATCTGCGGCAACCACGGGCGCAGCGCCGTCCAGCCGGCGCGGGTGGCGCCTGCGCCCACCCGCAGCGGGCGGCGCAGGGCCGGTCCTACGGCCAGCACGGTGGCCAGCAGCAGCGGCAACACGTAGTAGGTGACCCGATAGATCAGGGCCGCTGCAAGCACCGCAGCAGGCGCCACCTGCGGCAGCAGCTTGAGCAGGCTCCACTCGAACACGCCCAGCCCGGCCGGCACGCTGGAAACCAGGCCCGCCAGCACCGCCACCAGATACAGGCCGACAAACCCAGGCAGTCCGGTCGGCGTATCCATCGGCAACAGCACGTAGAACGCCGCGCTGGCCAGCACCAGTTCGACCACGCTGAGCGCGGTGACCCCCAGCATGGTGCGGCGGTCCGGCAACCACAGTGCATGGCCGCGGATCTGGAAGCTGCGGCCCTCGCGCCCGACCAGCAGCACGGTGCCCACGTAAGCGAGCAGGCCTGCCGCCCCGAGCACGCGCACGGCCTGCGCCGAGACCGGCAGTGCCAGTGCAGCGGCGCCCGGTTCCAGCAGGAACGCCAGCGCCAACAGCAGCCACGCACCGAACATGAAGCCCAGCATGCTCATCAGCACCACCTGGCCGATCTCCGCCAGGTTCAGCCCGGCGCTGCCATAGCCGCGCAGGCGCACCGCACCGCCGGTGAGCGCCGCAAAGCCCAGCGTCTGCCCCAGGGTGTGGGCGAGGAAGGCGGTGATGCCCACGCGCGCCGGGTGCAGGCGCTTGCCGCTGCGGCGCAGGCCGATCGCATCGAAGCCGATCAGGCAGGCATAGCTGGCCAGGCCAAGCACCACGGTCAGTGCGATCTGTCCGCCACTGAGCTGGTGAAAAGCGTCGCGAATGGCCCGATAACCATGATCATCGAACTCGTTGGCCAGCCCGTGCAGGGCCAGCGCAAGGATCCCCAGGCTGAAGATGACGGTCGCTGCGCGGCGCCAGCCGACGCGGGACGAGGGGGCAGGGGCGGGGTCGGTCATCGGGACAGCATGCTCCGGGGCAGGCGAGGAAAGAGTCAAAACACCCGGTGGTGCCTTGCGGGCGAATCGTGCGCTTCCGGCAGGCGCTTGCCAAGCAGCTTTACCCGGCATCGGTGACAATGGACCACCATCACAGAGGAGCCATCGCCATGTTGGAACGTTTCGACGTCGGTCCGCGCATGTCCGAGATGACCGTGCACAACAAGGTTGCCTACCTGTCCGGCCAGATTCCCGAAGACACCAGCCAGGACATCACCGGCCAGACCCGCCAGGTGCTGGCCGAGATCGACAAGCTGCTGGCACTGGTGGCCAGCGACAAGCAGCACGTGCTGCGCGCGGAGGTCTACCTGGCCGACATCGGCGATTTCGCCGGCATGAACGCGGCGTGGGACGAATGGGTGGTGAACGGCATGACCCCGGCGCGTGCGACGGTAGAAGCCAAGCTGGCCGACCCGAGCTGGAAGGTGGAGATCGTGATTACGGCCGCGTTGCCGTAAGCACCAGTTCAATGCAATCCACCGGACACGGTGGAATGCACAATTCGCAACCGGTACACAGATCGGCGATGACGGCGTGCATGTACTTGGCGCCGCCCACGATCGCATCCACGGGGCAGGCCTGGATGCACTTGGTGCAGCCGATGCAGTCGGCTTCAATCACCCGCGCGACCTGCGCGGGCTTGTGCTCGCCCCGGCGGCGATCGAACGGCAGCGCCGGCACCTCCAGCACGCGTGCCAGCGCACGCGCGCCTTCGTCACCCCCGGGTGGGCAATGGTCCACGCCCGCCTCGCCGCGCGCCATTGCCTCGGCATACGGGCGGCAGCCGTCGTAACCGCACTGGCCGCATTGGGTCTGCGGCAGCAGGCGGTCGAGGCGTTCAATCAGGGGCAGGGAGGGCGATGTCATGCGTGGCGTCGGCTGCGCGGGTTGTTCACTTCAAGGGTTTACCGCGATACCAGCGTTCCTGGGCCAGGGCCAGCATCGGGCGGTCTTCGCTGCTGTCGCCGTACGCATGGATGCGCACGTAGCGCGACAGGTCGTAGCGCTCGCGGATGCGTTCGACCTTGCGTGGTCCGCAATCGCCCTCGGCATAGCGCCCGGTCAGGCGCCCATCGCGGCTTTCCAGCCGGTTGCAGATCATCTCCAGCCCCATCGCGTCGCACCAGCTCCGCAGGTACAGGTCCAGCGAACCGGACACGATCACCACGGTGTGCCGCTGCTGCAGGTGCCAACGGATCTGCTCCAGCATCTGCGGTCGCACCACCTCGGGCAGCACCTCGCGGGAAAACCCGGCGGCCTGCGCCGCGATATCGTCGGCATGGCGGCCCCGCATCACCAGCCAGGTCACCCGCGCGCGGATGCGCTGGGCGGAAATCAGCTTCAACCGGTAGGCCAGCAACCACGGCCCGACCTTCCACCACGCCTGCGCAAGCTGCTCAGGCGTGGCCACGCGGCGCAGGAACCGCGCGTAGGTGTCGCAGTCGGTGACGGTGTTGTCGAAGTCGATCAGGGCCAGTTCCATCTACACCCTCCCGTTGGGCTCGACTCAACGAACCGGCATACCGGGCAGCGCGCTGCTGTCGGCATCGAGCAGCGCCAGTGCGCCGCCATCGAAACCGGCCGACAGGATCATGCCTTCGCTCAGGCCGAAGCGCATCTTGCGCGGGGCCAGGTTGGCGATGAACACCACGCTGCGGCCGACCAGCGCTTCTGGCTCGCCGTAGCTGGCACGAATGCCGGAGAAGATCTGGCGCTTGCCCAGCTCGCCGGCATCCAGTTCGAAGCGCAGCAGCTTGTCCGAGCCGTCAACGAATTCGCAGGCCAGCACCTTGCCGATGCGAAGGTCGAGCTTGGCGAAATCCTCGATGCCGATGTAGGCCGGGCCGTCCGCAGGCGCAGCTGCAGCGGCAGCCGGCGCGGCGGCCGCTGCCGCCGGCTTGGCGGGCTTGGCCGGGGCCGCAGGGGCGGGGGCGGCGAGGGTGTCCTTGGAAGCGTCGGTCATGGCGTCAATCATTTTCGGGTCGATACGGGTGAACAGCGGGCTGTACACGGCGATGGTGTGGGACAGCAGCGGCGAGGCGATGTCGGTCCAGCGCAGCACCGGGGCGGCCAGGAACGCTTCGGCCTGCGCGGCGGTGGCCGGCAACACCGGCTTCAGTGCGGTAACCAGCACGCGGAACAGGTTCAGCCCCTGGGTGCAGACCGACTGCAGCTGCGCATCGGCGCCCTCCTGCTTGGCGATCACCCACGGCTTCTGCTCGTCGATGTAGCGGTTGGCTTCATCGGCCAGCGCCATGGTCAGGCGCAGCGCGGCGGCCGGATCATTGCGCTCATAGGCTTCACGCACCGGTGCCAGGCCGGCCACGAAGCGGTCGTACTGCGCGGCATCGGGCAGCGCATCGGCCAGGCGGCCATCGAAACGCTTGCTGATGAAGCCGGCGCAGCGGCTGGCCAGGTTGACGAACTTGCCGACCAGGTCGGCGTTTACGCGTGCGATGAAGTCGCCCAGGTTCAGGTCGAGATCGTCGACACCGCCCGAGGACTTGGCCGCGAAGTAGTAACGCAGCGCTTCCGGTTCCAGCCCGGCATCCAGGAAGGTGCGGGCCATCACGAAGGTGCCGCGCGACTTGGACATCTTCGCGCCATCCACGGTGAGGTAGCCGTTGACGTGCAGGCGGGTCGGCGCGCGGTGGCCGGTGCCGTGCAGCACCGCCGGCCAGAACAGGCCGTGGAAATTGACGATGTCCTTGCCGATGAAATGGTGCAGCTCGGTGCTGGTGCCGGCGCGCAGGTGCGCGTCGAAATCCTCGCCGTTCTTCGCGCACAGCGCCTGGAAGCTGGACAGGTAGCCGATCGGCGCATCCAGCCAGACGTAGAAATACTTGCCCGGGTGGCCCGGGATCTGGAAGCCGAAGTAGGGCGCGTCGCGGGAGATGTCCCACGCGCGCAGGCCACCTTCGGCATTCAGCCACTCGCCCAGCTTGGCCTTCACCCCGGGCAGGGCCACGTCGCCGGCCAGCCACTCGCGCAGGAACGCCTCGAAACGGCCCACCTCGAAGAAGAAGTGCTCCGAATCGCGGATTTCCGGGGTGGCGCCGGAAATGACCGAGCGCGGGTCTTTCAGGTCGGTCGGCGAGTAGGTGGCACCGCAGACTTCGCAGTTGTCGCCGTACTGGTCGGGCGTGCCACAGTTGGGGCAGATGCCCTTGATGTAGCGGTCGGGCAGGAACATGCCCTTGGCCGGGTCGTAGAACTGGGCCACCGAACGGCGCGTGATGTGCCCTTCCGCCTCGAGCTTGAGGTAGAACGCTTCGGTAAGTGCCTTGTTGCCGGCCGAATTGGTCGAATCGTAATGATCGAACGCGACCCCGAACGCGGCGAAATCGCGCTCGTGGCTGGCCTGGATGTTGGCGATGAACGCTTCCGGGGTCACCCCGGCCTTCTCGGCCGCCAGCATGATCGGGGTGCCGTGGGTGTCGTCGGCGCACACGAACCAGGTCTTGCCGCCGCTCATTCGCCGCGCGCGCACCCAGATATCAGCCTGGATGTAGCCGACCAGGTGGCCCAGGTGCAGCGGGCCGTTGGCGTAGGGCAGTGCGGTGGTGACAAGAGCGGTGCGGGTCATGATCTGCGCGGGTGCGGGGGGAACGCGGGATTATCGCACGCTCCCCCCCAGCCAGCGGTTACTCGCGGATCCAGGTCTGGGCGCGGCAGATGAAGGCCACGCAGCCGGACATGTCCAGCTTCTTGCCGCCCTGGTGCAGTTCCACCTTGGACTTGTAGGTCTTGCCGTTGGCCGGGTCCAGCACGGTTCCGCCGGCCCACTTGTGGTCACCGTCCGGCTTCAGGTTCCACAGGATGGTCATGCCCTTCACCGGCTTGCCCTTGTTGGCGCCGCTGCAGTCGTCGCAGACCGGGTTCGGGCCCTTGTCCGACTTCAGTACTTCCACCACCTTGCCGGTGAGGGTGCCATTAGCGGCCTGGGTGATCTCCACGATCGACTTCACCTGACCGGTCTTGTCGTCGATGGTCTTCCAGCGGCCCGCCGCGCTGTCGGCGGCCGAAGCGGACATTGCAGCCATCACCAACGGCAGCGCCAGCAGCAGGGTCTTGAAGGTCTTGCGCATGTTTCCCCTCCCAGGGATGTACGTGAATGCCGGCGCGCGGCCGGGACAGCTGGACTGTATACCCATTCGCTCCGGTACGGAACGGACCCGCAGCGGCCGCTACAACGCATTCAGCTGACTTCGTAAAGCTCCAGCGGCAGCCCGTCCGGGTCGGCGAAGAAGGTGAAGCGCTGGCCGGTGTACTCGTCGACACGGATCGGCTCGCAGGGCACGCCTTCGGCCGCCAGGCGTTCGATCATCGGCTCCAGGGTGGCTACCCGGAACGCCAGGTGGCGCAGGCCCTGCGCTTCCGGGCGGCTGGGCCGGGGCGGCGGCGAAGGGAACGAGAACAACTCCAGTTGGCCGCCGTCGGGCAGGGCCAGGTCGAGCTTCCACGAATCGCGCGCGGCGCGGTGGTGCTCGGCCTTGACCGTCAAGCCGAGCACGCGGACGTAGAAGTCGCGCGAACGGTCGTAATCGGCACAGATCAGGGCGACATGGTGGATGCCAAGCAGGGGTGTCATGGGATCGATTCCTGGTGGCGCATCCGCGCAACCGTCTGGGTGGGGGCGATACAAATACCGCAACTCGCGCTGGCTTTCTAACTTCTTGTAGAGCCTTGCCCCCCTGCCGTCTCCAACATGCAGCCCTCATCGAGCAGGGCCGCAGACCGCGTGCCGCCTCGGCAAATGCCTGAACGGGAGTGGTCGGATGCACGTCATCGTCAATGCAGGGCAGGGCCCTATCGACCTCACCGTCGGTGGGCAGGCCATCCAGCTCGCTCCCGGTAACCGCCTCCTGCTGGCCGGTGTGCCGCTGCCGCGCAACACCGGGCTTGACACCCTCACGCTGGCCGGTAGTGGCATGGCGCGGGCGCTGGCCCATTTCGACCATGCCAGCAACGTGCTGCGCCCGGCCGGTGAGCCGCAGCCGCTGTGCTGGGTGGTAACGGCCGCGCTGGAAGATCCGGATGTGGCGGCCGCGTGGCTGATCGACCAGCTGGCGCGCGGTGCCGGGCAACCCGAGGACGGCCAGGCGGCCCAGCTGCTGCGGCACCTGGCGCGCAGCGAAAGCTACGGCCTGATGCGTTTCCTGCTCGACGAAGGCGGCGAAAACACCGTGGCCGCGCTGGCCCAGCGCTATGGCCTGTCTTCGGCGCAGTTCCACCGGCGGTGCCGGCAGGTGCTGGGCCGCCCACTCAAGCGCGAGCTGCGCATCCAGCGCGCCGCGCGCGCGCTGCTGGCCTATCCCGGCCGTGCGCGTTCGTTCACCTACCTCGCCGCCGACCACGGCTACGCGTCGCTGTCGCACTTCTGCACCGACGTCAAATCGTTGATCGGCTGTTCGCCCCTTTCCGTCTACCGGGCCGTCTCGACGCCCAACGAGTGATCCATGCGTTCCCTGTCGTTGTACCTGCTGTTGTTGACCGTACCCACTGTTGCACTCGCACAGACCCCGCTCGAAGGCACCGCGATCCAGGATCGCGCCGACCTGCCGCACGCCACCGGGTTCGTCTCCCGCGCCGACAACGCCAGCCACCTGCTCAATGCCATCGGCGCGCGCGCGCGGCAGGCGGTGGTACTCAGCCCCAAGGCGCAGAAAAAGAAGGTCAGCGGCAGTTTCGACCTGGCGCGGCCGTTGGACGTGCTGGCCAAGGTCTCGGCGGAACTGGGCCTGGTCTGGTACAGCGACGGTCAGTCGATCTACGTATATGACGCCGACGAACAGAAGAACGCCGTCGGCCGGCTGCGGCATACCTCGATCGCCACGCTGTCGGACTTCCTGCGCAAGGCGCGGCTGTCCGACACGCGCTACCCGGTGCGCGGCGGCGGTGCCGACGGCACGTTCTACGTGGCCGGTCCGCCGGTGTACGTGGACATCGTGATGAACGCGGCGCGCTACCTGGATGACCTGTATGAAGGCGCCGATGCCAGCCCGCACCACGTCGAGGTGATCAAGCTCGAACACAGCTTCGTCAACGGGCGCCGCTACGGCCTGCGCACCAGTGAGGTCTCCCTGCCGGGCCTGGCCGACGTGCTGTCCGGGGTCCTGCAGCTGGGTGACTTCGGTGCCGTGGTCAAGCAGCCGTCGCTGCCGGTCGATCCGGCCACCATCACCGAAGAGCTCCTGCCGTCGCTTGCGCCCACGCCGCCGGCGGCCCAGGTGGCCCCCCAGGTGCCGGTCGGGCCGAGCCCCGCCGTGGTGATGGCCTACGCCGAAACCAACAGCCTGGTGGTGCGCGGCACGCTGGCGCAGATCGAACAGATCAAGCGCCTGGTCGGCGAGTTGGACATTCCCCGCAAGCAGATCGAGATGTCGCTGTGGATCATCGACATCAAGAAGACCGAGCTGGACCGCCTGGGCGTGAACTGGAGCGGTGGCATCAACATCGGCAACCGGTTGGCGATCGGCATCAACCAGTCGCCCTCGGTCAGCACGCTGGACGGCAGTCGCTTCCTGGCCTCGGTGCAGGCCATGGCCAGCAAGGGCGACGCGCACATCATCTCGCGCCCGGTGCTGCTGACCCAGGAAAACATCCCGGCGTACTTCGACAGCAACCAGACCTTCTACGCCCAGCTGGTGGGCGACCGTGCGGTGTCGCTGGAACAGGTGACCTACGGCACCCTGATCAGCGTGCGCCCGCGTATTTCCAGCGGCAACGAAGTGGAAATGCAGCTGAAGATCGAAGATGGCGCGGCAGACGCCACCAACGCGGTGGCATCGCTGCCGCTGGTGAACCGCACCGTGATCGATACCGTGGCGCGCGTGCCGCAGCAGCTCAGCCTGCTGGTGGGTGGCTACGCCCGCATGCAGGCCGATGACGGCTACAGCGGCATTCCCGGCCTGCGCCGCATTCCCGGCGTGGGCAAGCTGTTCGGCCACAACAGCCGCTCGGCGGAAAGCCTGGTGCGGGTGTTCCTGATCCAGCCGCGTCTGCTTACCGGCAGCGACCCGGTGGATGGCTACCGCATGCCGGAGGTGTACGGCCCCGGCGTAGGCGACGCCGTGCGCGACCAGATCCGCGCGCTGCACCCGCACCTCAACGCTGCGGAGGACGTGCATGGCGCTGCCGGCCATTAATCGACACATCACCGCGCCGCTGCCGGTGACACCCCGCCAGGCGAGTACGCAGGGCGACCGCGACGACACGGCAAGGGACCTGCTGTCAGGCTTGGGCAAGCCGTCCAAGCCGGGCTCGCTGGCCACGGCCATGTCCATGCAGGATGACCTGGCCGCGTTGGTGGCCTCGCTGCGCAATCGCCGCGATGGTCACCAGACCGGCGCCAGCGTGGAATCGCAGGCGTGGATCGACCACGTGCTGGATGACCAGGTTCACGGCAAGGTCATGGACCTGCGCGCGCTGCTGGATGGCATGCGCAGCCCGGTGCAGCTGCTGGCGCTGCTCCGGCAGCTGTTCCCCGATCCCAGCGACATGCTGGCGGTGCTGCGCTCCTTGATCGCCGATGACGAACTCGAGGAGCTGCGCGAGCTGTTGCAGCAGTCGCTGGAGCAGCTGCTCGCCGATGAGGCCGCGCAGGGCAATGGCGCGGCCACGCGCGGTGGCCTGAACGTGGCAATCAAGGCGCGGCTGGCTGCGCGCGGCAGTCAGTTTTCGGCCCGGGCGCTGCGCCAGAGCTATCGCGACTTCATCGGCAACCACCAGGACTGCGTGGGCGAGTACGCCGGCTGGATCGCACTGTACGGTTTCGAGCGGCGCGCGCAGGTGGTGGACTTCATGGAGCAGGCGATCGGCGCGGACATGTACTCGCTCGACCCCAGTGCCTCGCACCTGGAGTTCGGCCGGCTGCTGCGCCAGGTACGCAACCTGGCCGTGCTGCGCTCCACCGACCACCTGCTGGTCCAGGAGGCCACCCGCGACCGGCTGCTGGCGCGACTGTCCACCACCGCCGAGGCGGTGGTCAGTGGGCTGCTGGATGTGGTGCGCGGCCTGCAGGACTGGGCCGGCCTGTTCGCGGGCCCCCTGGCCGATGCGCGGGTGGCGCTGTCGGCGCCCGAACGTGCGCGGCTGGTGCAGGCGCTGCGCCGCGCGCTGGGCGGCCTGCCCGATGCGGTGTGGAGCGATGACCTGGCGCGCGAACGCGCGGCGCAGTCTCTGGAGGTGGTGGTGGTGGAAAGCATGAAACGCGAACGCTGGCACGCCGGCCACGCCGGTGGGGTGAGCGTATGAGCACCACGGCCAACACCGCCACGAGCGGCTGGGGCCAGCGCGCCCGCGGCATCCTGCGCCCGGAACTGGCATTGGTGGTGCTGATGGCCGTGATCGTGGCCATGCTGATCATCCCGCTGCCGACCTTCCTGGTCGACCTGCTGATCGGCCTGAACATGGCCGTGGCAATCGTCATCTTCCTCAGCTCGTTCTACGTCGAACGCATCCTCAATTTCTCCACGTTCCCCTCGGTACTGCTGTTCACCACGCTGATGCGGCTGGCGCTGTCGGTCAGTACCAGCCGGCTGATCCTGCTCGATGCCGATGCCGGCCATATCATCAGCGCCTTCGGCGACTTCGTGGTGGGCGACAACCTGGTGGTGGGCGCGGTGATCTTCGCCATCATCACCCTGGTCCAGTTCATCGTGATCACCAAGGGTTCCGAGCGTATCGGTGAAGTGGTCGCGCGCTTCTCGCTGGACGGCATGCCCGGCAAGCAGATGAGCATCGATGCCGACCTGCGCGCCGAGGCCATCACCTCGGAAGAGGCGCAGCGCCGCCGCCGTGATGTAGAGCGCGAAAGCCAGCTGTACGGTTCCTACGACGGCGCCATGAAGTTCGTGAAGGGCGATGCCATTGCCGGCATCGTCATTGTGTTCGTCAACCTGTTCGGCGGCATCGCCGTGGGCATGCTGCAGCATGGCATGGCGTTCTCGCAGGCGCTCAACACCTTCACCTTGCTGACCATCGGCGACGGCCTGGTCGCGCAGATCCCCGCATTGCTGATCTGCATCAGCGCCGGTTTCATCGTCACCCGGGTCAGCGGCGAGAGCAACAACCTGGGCGCCAACATCCTGGGCGAGCTGTTCAACAGCAACGTGGTGCTCGGCACCGGTGCGGTGCTGGTGCTGCTGCTGGGAATGCTGCCGGGCTTCCCGCTGCCGGTGTTCGCCGGCCTGGCCGTCGGCCTGACGGCGATGCTGGTCTGGCGCCTGCGCCGTGCGAAGACCACCGATGCCGGCGGCGCCCAAGGTGCGGGGCAGGGCGGTGCTGCCGCCCCGGCCGGCAAGGGTGACACCGCCAACGCCCGCCTCACCAGCGAGACCTTGCCGCTGATCCTGCTGATGCCGCCGGCGCTGCATGACGCCGGCATGGCCGGGCAGTGGGAGGAGCAACTGCGCCACGATGCCTTCGTCAACACCGGCATGCAGCTGGCGCCGCTGGTCCTGCGCAGCCATACGCCGGCGCAGGACCATGAGGTGAAGGTACTGATCAACGAGATTCCGGCCGCGTCTTCACATGTGGTCAGCGGGCACGTGCGGGTCTGGGGGCGGCAGGACGAGCTTGAAGCGCTCGACATGGGCCTGGTGGTGCCGCACGACGGCACTACCGCGCGCTGGGTGCCGGCCGACGCGCACGAAGACGTTCGCGCACTGGGCTGCGATGTCTCCAGCGACTACGAGGAACTGCGCCGTCTGGTGCATGGCGCGGTACAGCGCAACATCGGCGAGCTGTTCGGCATCCAGGAGGCCAAGCACGTGCTGGACGCGCTGGAAAAGCGCTTCCCCGAACTGGTCAAGGAAACCTACCGGCACATGCCCATCCAGCGGGTGGCTGAAGTGCTGCAGCGCCTGCTGCGCGAAGACGTATCCATCCGCAACATGAAGGTGGTGCTGGAAACCCTGGCGCAGTGGGGCCAACGCGAAAAGGACGTGATCCTGCTGGTGGAACACGTGCGCGGCGCACTGTCGCGCTACATCTCCGCGCGCTTCGCCCGCGAGGGGCGCATCCCCGCGATCCTGGTCTCCAGCCCGGTCGAAGACCAGATCCGTGCGGGCATCCGCCAGAGCCAGGGCGCGGCCTACCTCAACCTCGAACCGGCCGAGGCCGGCGACCTGCTGGACCGCTTCGCGCTGCACGTGGGCGAAGTGAGCGCGCACCGCCCGGACGTGGTGCTGATGGTCGCGCCGGACATCCGCCGCTTCGTCAAACGCTTCATTGAAAACCGCCTCCCCTCGACCTCGGTGCTCTCCTTCGCCGAGATCTCCGACACGGTCACCCTTGATGTGATGAGAAGCTTATGACCTCCCTGCTGGATACCCTCAACTCCGCCCTCCAGGAACTGGGCTGCGACCCGTCGCGGTTCCAGTTCGACACCCATTCGTCCGTGGTCATGGGCTTTGCCGACGTGGGCGAACTGCTGCTCGATCCGGTGGACGACATGGTGTACCTGTGGGGACGCCTGGATACCTCGCCGGCCGAGCGCTTCAGCAACCGTGCCGACGAACTGCTCACCGCGCTTTCGTCGCCGGCCGCGCATTTCGCCAATGGCTGCCTGGCCCTGCGGCAGCTTGAAGACGGTTGCCTGGTGGGCGGTGCACTGCAGCCCGATTGCCGGCATGAGTCCAGCCTGCTGGCAGCGGCGATCGAGGGCTTCCACGCCCGCGTGATTGAACTGCAGGCCCTGCTGCGGTGACAGCGGCCACGCCCTGCTGGCGCCCCTGCGCGACGCCCGTGGCCATGCGCGCCGGTGAGCTGCGCGTACCACTGGCCGACGTCGCGGTGGGCGAGCACTGCCACGTGCGCCGCTCGGCGCGCGATGACCGGGTGTTGACCCATGGCGTGGTCACCCGTGTCGACCATGGCGTGGCCACGCTGGCGTTGATCGGTGCGCCGGTGCGGCTGGCTGCCGACGTTGTCGTGGCCGCCACCGGCCGGCCCCTGCAGGTGGCGCTGGGCACGCACCTGCTCGGCTGCGTGCTGGACGGGTTCGGCGAGGTCGTGGAGCGGCTGCTGGGCGGGGATGCGGTGGATGACGCCGGCGTGTCCGCCCCGGTCCAGGCCGCGCCGCTGGACTACCGCCAGCGCCGCCCGATCCAGGTGCCGTTCGCCACCGGCATCCGCGCGCTCGACGCCCTGCTGACCGTGGGCGAAGGCCAGCGCATGGGCATCTTCGCGGCCGCAGGCTGCGGCAAGACCACGCTGGTGGAAATGCTGCTGGCCAATGCCGACTGCGATGTCCGGGTGGTGGCGCTGGTGGGCGAGCGCGGCCGCGAAGTCGCCTCGTTCGTCGACGCGATCCGCCAAGGCCCGGCCGCCGCCCGCACGATCATCGTGCAGGCCACGTCCGATTCCTCGCCGGCCACCCGGGTCAACGCGGCCATGGTCGCCACCCGCATCGCCGAGTACTTCCGCGACCAGGGCAGCCGCGTGCTGCTGGTGATGGATTCGGCCACCCGCTACGCCCGCGCGCTGCGCGACGTGGCGTTGTCGGCCGGAGAACCCCCTGCACGCCGGGGCTTTCCCGCCTCGGTGTTCGAAGCCCTGCCGCGGCTGGTCGAGCGACCCGGCAATGCACGGTCCGGCAGCATCACCGCGTTCTACACGGTGCTGCTGGAGGACGACGCCGACCCGGATCCGGTGGGCGAGGAAGTCAAATCGCTGCTGGACGGGCATGTGTACCTGAGCCCCCGCCTGGCCCAGCGTGGCCAGTTCCCGGCCATCGACGTGCTGCGCAGTGCCAGCCGCCTGTACCCGCAGCTGGCCAGCGAGCGCCAGGCCGCCGCCGCCACCCGCGTGCGCGCGGTGATGGGGCGGCTGGATGACCTGCAGCTGCTGCGCGACATCGGCGAATACAGGCCCGGCGCGCAGCCCGAGCAGGACGATGCCGTGGCCCGCGAACCCCACGTGCTGGCCTTCCTGCGGCAGGCGCTGCACGAGCCGGTGACGCTGGATGCCGCCGTGGAGGCACTCGATGCGCTCGCCCGCTGACCCGGACCGGCTGGCCACGCTGCTCGACCATCGCGCGCATCGCCTGCGCCGCGAAGCGCGCGAGCAGGCTGAACAGGCCGCGCGGCGCGAGCAGGAAGCGAACACGCTGCGCAGCGCCGCCGACGAACGCCTGCAGCAGGCGCAGCTGGGTGAAGAGCACGGCCTGGACCGCCAACGCCTGTTCGAACGCCTGCGCGGCGTTGCGGTGGCGCGGGCGCATGTCCTGGAGTGCGAGCTGCGCGCCGGCCACCTGCAGGAACAGGCCGGCGATGCACGCGAGCAGGCGCACCAGCTGCGCCACGCCGCCGCCGGCCACCATTCGCGCGCACGCCGCCTGCAGGCGGTTGGCGCGCATATCGACCAGAAGCACCGGCTGGCGCGCCTGCGCCGCCAGGAGCGCCAGATTCAAGAGGAATACACATGTCGTTGAGCATTCAAGAACTGCCGCCTGCCGTTGCCGCTGCCAGCCCCGTCGAGCCGGTTCCGCTGAGCGAGCGCGTGCAGGCCAGGCAGCCGCGGCCCACCGCGCAGGTGGCTGAGGAACAGGCACCGCCGCGCGAGGATGAGGTGATGCTGGCGCCGGACGCGGTGGCTGCGGGTACATCGCCGGCGCCGGCGCTTGCGCTGGAGCAGGCCCTGCTGTCGTTGCCGCGACCGGATGCCGCCACCGTGCCGACGCCCCGCGAAGCGCCGGGCAGGCAAGGCCAGCACATCGGCCACCCGGATCTGCGCACGGTGCGCAAGCCGCCGCAGGCGGGGGCGGCAACACCGGTGCTGCCAGGCAACGCATCCCGCCCCCCGCCGGCCGTCGCCAACCCGCCGCCCGCCGTGCTGCCGGGCAAGCACGGTGCGACGCCGTCGGCTGACATCCGGTCACCTGGATCTGCAGGCACCCAACGGCAAACACCGGCGCTGCAGACCGTCCCGGCGAACAGTGGCGCAGTGCTGCCAAACGCAGGCGTCGTCGTGCCTTCCACGTCGACACCGCCGCGTTCGCCATCCGCACCTGCGTCGCCCGCAGCCACCACGGCGGCGCCTGCTGCAGGCGTCGCCACCGATGCGCTGACCGATGCGCTGGCTGCTGCGGCGGCCCCGGTCGAGGGGAGCGAGCCTTCTGCAGTGCCCGATGCCAGCTCGACCGTCTCCGTCACCAACACCGCTGCCGTTCCGCAACAGCCCTCCAGCGACGCGGCACCCGACAGCCAGTCGATGGCCGACGCGCGCCGCGCCGAAGCCAACCTCGGCACCCGCCAGCACGTCCGCGCGGCGCGCCAGGCCGAAGCCCTGCAGACCGCCAGGGTCCAGCGCGCCGACACGGCCAGCCACTTCAACGTGTCGTTCAACAGCTGGGGGTCGGGGCACTCGGTCAGCGCGCGCCTGGAGGGCGGGCGCCTGCACATGCAGCCGTCATCGGCACGCGTCGGGCAGGCGCTGTCGTCGGCGCTGGCACCGCCGGGCGCCGAACTGGAGATCGCCGTGGACACCAGCGACAACGCCACCGATGAACGCCGTCGTCGCGGCGGCCAGGGCCACGCATGAACGCCCGCCGCTGGCCCTTTTCCGCCCTGAGCCCGGCCGCCGCAACGCAGGCCGCCATCGTGGCCGCCTGCGCGCGCGCGGGCATCACCCCGGCGTGGCAGCCGCTGCCGGCGCGCGGCGCCATGCTGCGCTTCGATGTCAGCGGCCCCGGCGGCGCGCTGCGGCTGGCCGTGGCGGCCGACCAGTGGTGCCCGACCATGCTGCCGGCCATGGCCGGCCTGGCCTGGTCCGAACTGGTCGACCACACCGCGCTGTCCAGCTGGCTGCCGGACCGGCCGCTGCTGGACATCGCTGCCGAACCCCTGCAAGCCGCGCAGGTGTGCCTGCGCGAGGTGGTGCCGGTGAAGGCGCTCGCCCTGGGCGAGGGCGCGCAACCCTGCCTGCCCACCGCCCAAGGCCTGGCCTGGATTGAACACGCCGACAGCAGTGCCGTGGCCGCGTTGGCGCCCGCCACCCGTCGCCTGCACGTGCCGGTGGCGCTTGGCATCGCCCGCCTGCGGCTGCCGCTGCACCGCCTGCGCAGCCTGGCCCCGGGGGCAGTGCTGCTGCTCGAGCAGCTGCACCCCGTGGCGCGCACCGGCGCCCGCCGCCTGTACTCCTTCGACTTCTCCCTAGAGACCATCTCCGTGAACACACCCTTCGATTTCCTCGACGACGATGACGGCAACGCCGATATCGCCCCGCCCGCCACCGCCGCTCCCGCAGCGACAGCCAACACCACCACGCCGGGCATCGACATCAAGCATCTGCCGGTCAACGTGGACGTGGTGCTGTGCCAGCTGCAGCATTCCATCGGCGAACTGGACGGCCTCCAGCCCGGTACCGTGTTCAACCTGCCGGTTGACGCCTGGAAGCAGCTGCAGCTGCGCGTCAACGGCCAGCTCATCGCCCGCGGCGAGCTGGTGCAGGTGGGCGACCAGCTTGGCGTACAGCTGGCGCAGGCGCCCGCGCTGCCATGAATTTCGTCAACAACGACATCTCGCTGATCGCGGTCATGTCGATGGCCGCGCTGCTGCCGTTCCTGATCGCAGCGGGCACCTGCTACCTGAAGTTCTCCGTGGTGTTCGTGCTGCTGCGCAACGGCCTGGGCCTGCAGCAGGTGCCCTCCAACATGGTGCTGAACGCGCTGGCGCTGATGCTCGCCTTCTACGTGATGCAGCCCATCGTGCAGAACATGTACGACGCCTACCTCGCGCTGGAAGCCCCGCTCAACTCCGTGGCGGCGGTGGTGACGTTCCTGGACAGCAGCCTGGACGGCTACAAGGTCTACCTGGCCACGTACTCGGACCCGGAACTGGTGAAGTTCTTCGAACGCGCCCGGCATGCCGAAGACGGCATGCCCGTGCCCGACCTGGAGCCGCATGAGCGCTCGCTGTTCGCGTTGATGCCTTCGTACGCCCTGAGCGAGCTGAAGGATGCCTTCCGCATCGGCTTCTATCTATACTTGCCGTTCGTGGTGATCGACCTCGTGGTCTCCAGCGTGCTGCTGTCGCTGGGCATGATGATGATGAGCCCGGTGACCATCTCCGCGCCGATCAAGCTGATCCTGTTCGTGGCGATGGATGGCTGGAGCCTGCTCTCGCAGGGTCTGGTGCGCCAGTACCTCGACGTGCCGATGTAGCCATGGACGCGATCATGTTCATGGGCAACAAAAGCCTGCTGCTCATCCTGCTGCTCTCGGCCGCGCCGGTGGCGGTGGCTACCATCGTCGGCCTGGCCATCGGCCTGTTCCAGACCGTCACCCAGCTGCAGGAGCAGACCCTTCCCTACGGTGCCAAGCTGCTGGCGGTGATCGCCTGCCTGCTGGTGCTGATGACCTGGATGTCGGCGCGCATGCTGGATTTCGCCCGGCTGGCGCTGCACACCGCGCTGAACGGGTAGGGCGGTGCAGCTTTCCCCGCTCGACGCCGAACTGGTCGCGCTGGCCCGCGACCACGGCCTGCCGGCGCTGCTGGGCATGGCCCGCATCGGCGCCTGCCTGGTCTGGATTCCCTATCTCTCGCCGGGCGTGATGCCGGCCAAGATGACCCGGACCGTGGTGGCGATGATGATCCTGATCGGCCTTTGGCCGTCCACGGCCGGGGCCAGCATACCGCCGGACATCCTTTCCACTGCCGGCGTGGTGCTGCGCGAAGTGCTGATCGGTACCGCCATCGGCCTGGTGGTGGCCCTGCCGTTCCACATCTTCCACGGCATGGGCGCCATCATCGACAACCAGCGTGGTGCAGGCATCGGCGCCATGCTTGACCCGGTCAGTGGCATGGAGGCCACCGAAACCTCCAACCTGCTGCAGTTGATGAGCGTGGTGGTGTTCCTGGCCACCGACGGCATGGTGGTGCTGCTGGAGGTGATCCAGGACAGCTACGCGCTGATTCCGATGGGCGGCGTGCTCGCGCTGGACCTGGCCCGCGTGCAGGATTTCGCCGGCACCCTGCTGGCCGGCGCGGTGCGCATGGCGTTGCCCGTGCTGCTGCTGTTGTTCCTGGTGGAAGTGCTGCTGGGCGTGCTTTCGCGTTTCGCCCAGCAGATGAACCCGTTCTCCATCTCACTGGCGGTCAAGTCCTACATCGCTTTCATCGCGCTGCTGCTCTACCTCATGCCCACCGTGGCCCAGCAGGTACCGCTGATCCGTGACAGCACCGATGCCCTGCAGCTGCTGCTGGCGGTACCGAAATGAAGACCGAAAAGCCCACCCCGCACCGCCTGCTTAAGGAATCGAAGAAGGGCAAGAGCTTCGTCAGCCGCGACTTGGCCGGCTTGACGGTGCTGATCGCCGGGCTGGTGGCCATCACCACGATGATCTCCAGCCGGGCGGTGCACGGCTTCTATCGCGGCATGGCCGAGCGGGGCTTCAGCCTCACCCCGGCCGAGGCCGCGTGGCAGGCGACCACCGCGTTCCTGTGGATCGCCGTGCCGGTCGGCGCGACCGCCATCGTCGCGGCGGTGCTGATTTCGCTGCTGCAGAGCCGCGGCGTCATCGCCGCCGAGGCGGTACGCATCGACCTGGCCCGGGTCAACCCGATTTCCGGCTTCAAGAACCTGTTCTCGCTCAAGACCATCAAGGGCCTGGTTACCGCAGTGCTGTACCTGCTGGCCGGCCTGGTGTTCGTGGTGCTGGCCTGGAAACTGTTCGCGCCCGCGCTGTTCGCCCAGGTGCAGATGCCCGACAAGGCCGCCGGCGCACTCTGGCACAGCGTTGGCTGGCGCAGCACCGCGCTGCTGCTGGCGGTGCTGGCGCCGATCGCGCTGGCTGCGGCGTTCGTCGAGTACCGGCTCTACATCCGCGAAATGCGCATGGAGAAGCATGAGGTCAAGCAGGAGCACAAGGACCACAACGGCAACCCGGAAATCAAACAGCGCCGCCGCCAGATCGGCGAGGAACTGTCCGGCCAGGTGCAGGCGGACGTCGCCGGCTCCTCGATGATCCTGGCCAATCCCACCCACATCGCCGTGGGCATATTCACCCACCCCGACTACCCCGGCCTGCAGTTCGTTTCCGTGCGCGAGCGCGGCAACCGCGCGCGCAAGGTCATTGCCCTGGCCGAGAAGTGGGGCATTCCGGTCGTGCGCGACATCCCGGTGGCGCGCGCGGTCTACTTCAGGACACGCCGCTACCAGTTCGTGCCGGGTGACCTGGTCGCCCCCATCAGCCGGATCCTGGCGTGGCTCAAGGATATCGAGCGCAACCACGCGCAGCCGCCACCAGATTCCGATCCTGTCGACGATTCCAGTCCGGATCCGACGCCGCCGCTTGACGACACCCCGCCTCGTCCGCCTGCCGGATGAGGGAAACCCGAAAGCCCGTTCTCTGCCCCCTCGCCACACTGTGCTTGTCCTGCAGCGCCGTGGGCACCAACCCGGTAAACCACCATGACTTATGCCTCCGACGCCCCCGCTGGATCCGACACCGACCAGGCCCAGCTCGATGAACTGGCCCAGCTGTTGTTCGAAGGTGCCCAGACCGGCGCCGCGATCAAGGACCTGAAAGGGGTCAGCGATGACCTGCTGGAAAGCGTGTACGCCTATGCGCACCGCTTCTACACCGACGGCCGTCTGGATGAAGCCGAAACGTTCTTCCGCTTCCTGTACCTGTACGACTTCTACAACGGCGATTACGCCCTCGGCCTGGCCGCGGTGCTGCAGATGAAGAAGGACTACGCCAAGGCCATCGACATGTACGCGCTGGCCTACGCACTGCTCAAGCAGGACGAACGGCCGATGCTGCATGTCGGCCAGTGCCACCTGGCCATGGGCAAGCTCGCCCTGGCCAAGGGCTGCTTCGAAACCGTGCAGGAGCGTTCCACCGATCCGGCCCTGCTTGCGCGGGCCAAGGTCTACCTGCAGGCGCTGGCCAGCTATGGCACCGCACCTCCCGATACCACTGAGGAAACAGATTACGCATGAACATCTCCGCTTCCCCTGGCCTGACGCCGCTGGCCTTCACCTCCACGCCTGCCGGGCGCGCCAATGCCGCGGCCGTCGCCGCCGCCTATGGTGCAGCATCGATCGTCCAGATTGAAGCCATCAGCCGACAGGCGCAGGATCTGTTGGCCAAAGCCGCGGAAGAGCAGCTCGCCGCGGCAGACGGGACCGAAGCGCAGGATCCGAACAAGCCCACGCTGCGCCTGGCCGACATGGCGCGGGTGATGCGCGCTGCAGCAAGTGGCGTGCCGCAGGCGCCATTGACCCCGGAGGCGGCGTTGGCCAAATTGCTGATGCAGCTGAGCGAAGTGATCACTACCGAGAACAGCCGCAGCCTTGCCTCGCAGTTGGAGCTGGTCAAGCAGCGCCTGGCTCAGCGCGCTGCCACATCAGCGGAACTGTCCGAGGCGATCCGCCTGGCCCAGGTCCTGGTCGAATCGGCAATGGCCGACGTCGGTACTGCGGAAGGCGAACTCGCCGCCGCACTGGAAGCGTTAAAGCAGGTCGAAGCCGAAGTGGCGCGTCTGGAACAGGCGCTGACCGATGCCCCGGCCGAAGAGCAGGACGCCATCCGCGCCCAGCTGGAAGCCGCCAAGGACAAGGTCGTGGAGCAGCAGGCCAAGGTGGGTACCGCCACCCAGGCGCTGGCCGAAGCCGTTGGCGTGCTGGATAAGGCAGCGGCCGATCTGGAGCAGTTCAAGAGCGAAGCAGACAAGCTGGATCCCAACGGCAGCGTCAGCGCGCGTGGTGACGAGAAGGCCCGCACCAACGCCGCCATGCTGGGCGAGCTGCTCGCAATGCTGCAGGAAATCATCGGAAAGGCCAACGACGCAAAGCTGGAGGCCGAAACCAGGCTGCTCCAGGAAGTGCTGAAGCTGCGCGAAGCCGAAAACATGCGCCGTTCGCAGGAATACCAGGAAGAATTAGCCAAGGCCGAGGCGGCCCAGAAGAAGATGGGCTGCATCGGCAAGATCATCGGCTGGGTCGTCACCGTGGTGGCCGTGGTAGCTGCGCCGTTCACCGGCGGCGCCAGTATGGTACTGGCCGGCGTGGGTCTGGCCCTGGCCATTGGCACCGAACTCGGCTTTGACCTGATGGGCAAGATCATGGAGCCCATCATGAAGCTGGTGATGGAGCTGGTGAAGGCCGTTGGCAACGTGATCGGTGATGTGCTCACCTCACTGGGCGTTTCCTCGGACATCGCAAACAAGATCAAGGATGTGCTCGGCGTGATCGCGGTGGCCGCCATGATCATTGCAGCCGTCGTGCTGACCAAAAAGGTGGCCGGCACTGCTGCTGTGCAGCAGCTTGCCAAGGCCGTGACCCGCGCGGTGTCCGAGGCCATCAGCAAGGCGCTTCCCCAGATGCTGAAGGCCGTTGCCCGATCGGTCGGCCAGACCGTGGATGACGTCGCCACCGCCATCAGCAAGACCGCCAGCAAGGCCATCGGCGCAAACGCGGACAACATGGCCTCGCGCGCCGGGTATGCCATCAAGGCCTCGCACACGCTGCAGTTTGCCAACCAGACCAGCCAGAGCGTTGGCAGTATCGTCATCGCCGACATGTACGTAAGTGCCGCGGAGTTGCTCGCGAAGCTCGGGACGGGTCTGGTCGCGAGCGAAATCTTCCGTGAACTGATCCAGAAGATCCTCGAGTACTTCATCCAGACCAAGAACCTGGTGCAGCAGCTGTTCGAAGAGATGAGCAACGTGCAGGCGCTCGAGCACGCCACCGCAAGGTTCGTCACCCACCGCATTGGCGCGGCGGCTGCATAAGCCTGCCAGACGATACCGTCAACTTACATTCAAGGATCCAAGATAATGACCGTCGATACATTGCCCTCCATCCATGCGCAGCCACGCCTCACGCGCGCCGCCAACCCGGCGCAAGGCGCTGATCCACGCACTGCGGCAGCAGGCATGGCCGACATCATCCTGGCCATGGACCCGGGGACCGTGCAGGCGCTCAGCGAAGAGGCCGCTAACCGGCAGCGCTCGGGTGGCCAGGGCGGGGAAGGCCGCACCGGCCCGGCCCCCGCCGTTGACATTCCTGCACCTGCCAAGCAGATGGAAGAAGCCCAGCAGACGCTGGCAGGCATCGTCGACAGGCTGCCGCTCCTGCTGCTCGGCCCGGCGGCGCTTCGGGATCCCATGCAGACTGAAGAGGGTGCCGCCATCCGCGGCGGGGAAGGCGTTGCTACCCAGATGCAGGCCGCAGCGCGTACAGATGGTTCGGGCGCCGTTGACGGTGCGATGGAGGCGACAGGAATCGACGCGGACATTGCAGCGGATTCACCGAAAATGGGGGCCTTCTTCAAGTTCAGTCAGTTCGTCAATCTGCTGATCGCACTGCGCGACATTCTGCTGCAGTTCGAAGCGATCGAACTGAAGAACAGCGCGGAGATGTCGACCATGAGGTTGCAGACCGCCATCTACGCCGGTGAGATGCAGAAGCAGGCGGCCGTTGAAAACTTTGGCGCCGCTATCGCAGGCGGCCTGGGGGGGCTTGCGATCGGTGCAGCATCGATGAAGAAGACATATGAATCAACCTCCATGCAGACCGGCACGTCGAAGCGGAACCTGGCCGAGGCCAACAAGAGCGGAGCCGTAGCGTCGAGTTCTCACGGGGGGACGAGGCACCATGCGACGCCCAGCGCCGACCTGCGTCCCGCCCGCAACCTGGACGACAGCCCGTTGCCGACCGCAAAGGGCAATGAGCGCGTCCCCGCCGACTTGCAGCCCGATGCCGAAGCCAACGTGACCGTGATGAATCAGTCTGCCAAGAAGACAGGGTTGAGTGAGGTCGATCGTACCGATCAGGCATGGCACGGGTCCGCGATGGCCAAGTCCCAAAAGACGCTCAGCCAGGCGACGCTGCTGAATTCAATGCTCCCGGCGGTGACGGGCACCATCCAGGCCGGTGGGAACATCCAGTCGCAATCGACCACGGTTGTGGGCGACATCGCGAAGCAGGAGGCCGACATCCTCGCCAACGTCGCCAAGACGCACCAGGAGAACGTGTCCAACAACCGGGCACTGCGCGACGCAACGGCGCAGCTCTTCATCAGCCTGTTGGCGCTGGAGAACGGCACCAACGAACACATCATTCAACGCGCTTGAGAAGTACCTGTCATGCCTAATTCCTTCAGTATCACCGCCACTCTTATGGCCATGCGCCAGGTGCAGCCGGCGCAGACCGACGTCCAGGTCCAGAACGTCATCACGGAAGCGTCCGTCCTGGATCCCGAAACCCGTTCCCGCCTGCTCCAACTCGGACATCTGACGCGGAGCGTGAGAAACACTGCGGCCACCATGATCACGCTGACCCATGAGCTGAAGGCGGACGGGCTGGGTACCCTGGCTCCGCCCCACGCCGAGGTTCTCAGTGACGAGGCTGCGTTCGAGGAGCTGAAGCGCAACAAGCAGAGGGAGTCGGAGCTGTCGTCCGCGCTGCGCTACGCATTGGGTACATCCCAACGTGTCCAAGCCGACATGTTGCGTGCCTTCTCGTTCCTCCTGCCCAAGGTCGTGCTGGAAGACGAGGAGGCTGCGGGTCTTCCGGGCTTCCAGTCGCCCATGAAGAACCCGGCAGACCTCGATATGAGCGGTCTCATCTGGAACTCGCATGCCGACTTCTTCGCACAGATCAGCGCGCTGCTGGAAGTGCTGAAGACCGAATGGTTAAGCAAGTACCAGGATGCCTTGGCCAAGTTCCTGGAGTTCTATAAGGAATTCTCCGACATCATGGAGAAAATCAAGTTTGACGCAAACGGCGACAAGGGGGATGTGACGACGGATTTCAGTGTAGTTCGCAAGGAACTTAAAGCGCTGATGGCCAAGTACGGGCTCCCCGATGTGGCCTTGGCCTCGTTTTCGAATGAGGCTGCCGCGCAAGCGTTCAAGGACTCCATGGGCCTGCCTGGTCTGACGGTGGTCAGAGCTGCGGATGGAAGCTACAAAGTGATGATGGACCTCTCTGCGGTGGATCAGCTGATCAACGATATGCCTGCCCATCCTTTGAACGAGAACTGGCCTTTCCGGATTACGTGGGACAGCGCTCGCTACAACTCATGGATTTCTGCGAAAGACAGCAACATGGAGCAGATCAAGCACGTCAGCAAGGTGCTGGGTGAGAAGCTCAATGAGATGACTCAGAAGTTCGACAACATCGTGAAGATCCTCAGCTCTTCCATCGACAAGATGTCCGAGGCCAACAACGCCTACGTACACAACACCTGACCGACGTTGCCGCTTGACCGGTCTACGCGCTGACAGGTCGAGATGTCCATCAGCCTGCCGGCACTGCTCTCCAGTGCCGGCGGCTTCGCGGCTGGATGGGTCGGTAGCGCTGATTGGTCCAACTTCGACAATGTTGTAGAGATTTCTGGTCCGCGCGGCGTCAGCATGCCCGGCGCCGAAACGAGCTTCGTGCGCAGAAGTTTGGCCTGCGCACTATCAGGAGAAACGCAATGCCCCGTTCAGTATCTCAATCTGGCGCGCCAGTCGTCGCGCCGCAAATCAATAACCGACCGAACCTCAAGGGCATCTTCGGAAAGCTGTCCATTCACGACGTCCGCAATGTCGCCCAAAGCGCGATCCCCTGCCGCCTGGCATATACCCCTGGCGTGCATGAGCGCACCGCCAATTCAAGTGCAATAAGCGTCGCATACGACGTCATGGAGGCGGGGCGGAGCGGGCTTTCCAGGTCGGATGCCAAGGCGCTGGACAAGGCAATGTGGCAGTTCAGCCCGCAGAGCCCGATCCGGCTCGGCGGCAAACTCCAGTGCTACATGACGGTACTGGGTGCGGAGCGCGCCAGTGTCGCTTTGCTGTTGCGTGAATCCGCCGGTGATGAGCGTTTGAGCCGCTGCTTGAGCCGCTGCCTGGATCAGCTGGATCGCGCTATCGTCAAGGTTGCCGTCAGGATTGGCAAGTGTGACGGTGTGCCTGACGGCGCCTTTCACGGTGACCCCAAGTCCAAGAAGCTGTTCGACGAAATCGAGGTGGCCAAGGGCGTCATGACCCGGTGCGTCCGGGAGGTCGGTGGTGGGGAAGTGATGCGTGGCATTGCTGAAGCGATCCTGCCGTCGGCAATGAGGGACAGCGTTGCCGAGCGGCTCCCTGATTCGTTTGCGAAGTTCGACAGAGCAGACGGGGCACCCGACATCCTCAACGTACTGCAGGTGGACGAGGCACTGTCGCTGCAGAGGGTTATCGGCAACATGCTCGAAGACGGAAGCCCCGAAGCGCTGGCAGAGGCCGTACTGCACCTGCTCAAGGCGCCGGAGTATGTGGAGCAGAGTCAGCCCGGTGGCAAGCCCGACAAGCCCGACAAGCCGCCTCGCACCCCCCCGCCGGCCAACCCGCCGCAGGCGCTGCAGCCGCACGCCTGTAGCGGTGCAGCGTCCCTGCACAACAATGCTCCCGTCAATATCGACAACAAGGTCGATTTTGACATCTCCAAGCTATTCAAACTTCTGGACAAGCCGCCGCTTCAGTGGACCGACGTCCGCAATCTTATTGAGGAAATGCGGAAGGATGCCTACTCCCTGGGCCGGTCGGAGGAGCGCAACCTGATCCAGGATGAACTGATTGCCGAGCAGCGCGAGCTGATCGCACAGCAGAAGCAGGAGATCGCTGACCTCAAGGAGCGTTTCCTAGAGAAGAACAGGAGTCTTCAGGCGTGGGCCAATGGTTCTGGGTTGACGCGAGCGACGCCGGCTTCTACCCGGGAGCAGGGCACCGGTACCGAGCATCAGCTGCGCGATGCCACCACCTCGACCTGGGACCTGGATCAGGTCGAGGTGGATTCGTCCTCCCTGCGCAACTCGGGTACTCCCGACCTGACGCGGCGCGAGAACCAGCTTGACCGGCAGAACCGCCAGAACCAGCAGGAACGTCGAACCGACAACGAGCATTCAGAACAGCGTCAGGTCAACAGCCGTGGCAATGGCAGCGGTGGTCCGCGCAACAACAACCTTCCCCCGGAAGATGAGGTGGACAACACCTCGCGTCCGATCAATCGGGCCTCCACGTCGAGGACGCCTGATGACGAGGCACTCAACAGGCTGAACCAGAACAACCGGAACAACGAAAACAACCAGAACCAACGTCAGCGGTTGGGCAACACGGAACAGCGCCTGGAAGGGCAGAGGACCGAGCGGAATCGCCACCTGCAGCGCGGGAATGATGAACCGCTTGGACAACCAGCGTGCGCCATCCGGGACCGGCAACTACGAGGAGTTCAAGCACTTCTTGAATTCGCAGGGGATCGACGTGGGGCCACTGGACCCTGATCCGTTCCAGCCGACCAATGTGCGCGGGATGGAGGAGGGCAAGCCGTGGAACCCAGCGCGCGGCGTCAACCCCGTCCGTTGGATTCATCCCAGTGGCGTGAAGGACTACGTCGGCCGGCGCAGCGCGAAGGCCGGTACGCCGTTTGTACCTACCATGAAAGGCTCACTGCTCCCGCCCGTGCAATCGTCGCCGGGGCGCGTCAGGGAGCTGATCCACGAGTTGGGCGCGGCGCGCTTCGTTCCGAGCGAAATAGCGGGGAAGGAAGGCACCGTGGGCCTCAAGAAGTCTGCTCCCGCCACGTTGCGAGCCAAGTCTCCTTTGCAGGAGGGAATGGAGGCCTTCTTCCAGAAGCGTGACCTGGCGTTGCTTGAACGTTCGCAGCGGCAGACCGTCACCGGGTCCTCCATACCCCTCAGCAGCCAGGGGCTGGCCCGCCCGTCCGTCCAGGCGCAGCCGGCATCGGCGGTCCTTGGTGAACGCAGGACTTTCCAGTCGTTCCTGGACAGCTTGCCCTCCAGCCCCATTGCAGCGCGAGGCGTGCTGAACCGTTCTGATTCCCTCGCAAGCATCGCCAGCAACGAGAGCGACGCCAGCGAAACCGGGGCTGAGCTCGGCAAGCGAATCTACTCCGCATCCAGGCAGTCACGGCCCACCCTGCCTCCGCGTGCGGGACACGGGCCGCTGAACGCCCCTGCCGCCGGGTTGACGCCATTGGCCCTGCTGGCCAGGAGCATCCCGTCGGCGCCGATCGTTGAGACGGCTGTGCGCACACATGCGGCGTCGCCCGCTTCTCCGGGCTCGGCCAACGGGCAACGCCAGGATGTACTCCGCCAGAACATCGTGGCTGATGCGCGGACACCCCGCGGCGAGAAGGAGCGCTCGGTAAGTTTCAGCGTTCCCCGCGATCCGCAGGACAGCATCGATCCGTATGCAGCCCATGAACGTCTCAGGGACGAGGAGCCGCTGCGGAGTGAAGTAACACCGGGACAGCGATACAAGAGCTTCGATGAGGAATGGGATGCGCTTTCGAGCGTTGCGGGCGACGGGCCCGAGGAGCTCGTGGACTTCGGCGACGTCGAACCCGAGGACAACATGGTCGTGCAGCGGAGCTATTCCGCCGTCAGCATGGATTGCGGCCGGGACTCGCCGCCGGTATTGAGTTCAGATGAGAGCGGGGAATCGAAGACGCCGCTTCGCGTGGCCGACCGCGCTGCTCTCACCCCCAAGGGGAATGATCTCGCGGATCCAACAGTGCAGCTCATCAAGGAGCTGAGCGAGCGCCTGGAGGGAATGAAGGGAGCCGAGGAATGAGCACCGTCCTGAGCCTGCAGGACATCCGCAGACTGGCCGCCGCCCATCTTGGGCGGCCGCTGGAAGAAGTCGGGTCCCAGCAGCGCCTGGTTGAAGACCTGGATGTAGACTCATTGGAGATGCACGCGCTGCTGATCCAGATCGAGGAAGCCGGCGGCACGCTGCCGGACGCGGAAGTCCTGCGTGCGGTGATCACGCTGGCCGACCTGCATCTTGCGATGACCAATCCGGACGCGTTGACGTGACCCGCTGGAAGGCAGGGCTGCTGGTGGCGCTGGCCCCCACGGCCCTGCCGGCCAGCGCCAACCAGGTGTTCGCCAGCCAGGCTCGCAACGGCCAACAACACGTATCCA
>NZ_JASCOP010000189.1:0-5556 GCF_029959395.1 Stenotrophomonas sp. PS02300 | reverse complement strand
GAGCCACGCCCTGCGTGGCTGCGCCATGCTGAAGGGGGCAGGGTGGCCGCAGGGATCCAGCCACGCAGGGCGTGGCTCTACCGGTAAACTGGTTGCATTCCAGTTAACGGCCTGCCCCATGACCGCAGAAATTTCGGTTCCCGTCTCTTTTGGTGAGCTGCTCGACAAGATCTCCATCCTGCATATCAAGTCCGAGCGGATCAGCGATCCGGGCAAGCTGGCCAACATCCGGGCTGAGCTTAGTGCGCTGGAGAAGACCTGGATGGGGCATGCGGCCGGGAGCCGGGACATCGCCTCGCTGCGTGCCGAGCTCAAGGACATCAATGAGCAGCTCTGGGATATCGAGGACAACATCCGGCTGAAGGACCAGGCCGCTGAGTTCGATGAGGCGTTCGTTGCGCTGGCGCGCAGCGTCTACCAGAAGAACGACCAGCGCGCGCGGATCAAGAAGGACATCAACCTGGCGCTGGGCTCGGTCTACGTCGAAGAGAAGTCCTACAAGGATTACAGCGGGCGCGGCTGATCGGCCACGTAGCGTTCGAAGGCGGCAATGCCGTCTTCGACCGTGATCAGCTGCATCACGTCGTCGAACTCAACCTTGGCGCCCCACTTGAGTTCGCTGGCCGGCTTGCCCAGGAACTTCCGCGCCGCGTCGTCATAGCGGTCCACGCAGTAGCGCCGGTCGGAATAGGGGCCGCTGCGGTGCGGGTTGCTGGCCGCGTGCAGGCCCAGCACCTTGGTGCCCATCGCGTTGGCGATGTGCATCGGGCCCGAGTCCGGGGTCATCACCAGCGCCGCGCGGGCCAGCAGGGGCGGCAGCTGCTTGAGGGTGTCCTTGCCCACCAGGTCCAGTGCCGGGGTGTCCAGCTGGGCCTGGATGGCGTCGGCCATGCCGCGCTCCAGCTCGCTGCGACCGCCGCACAGCACCACCCGCCAGCCGCGCGCGACCGCGTGGTTGGCCACGGCGGCGTAGCGGTCGGCATACCAGTTGCGGCGCACGTGGCTGGAGCAGGGCGAGATCATCAGCACCGGCCGGCCATCGTCCTGCCACTGCGCCTGCGCCCATTCCACTGCCGCCGGCGGGATCGCCAGGTCCCAGCTGACCTCGGTCTGGCGGATGCCCAGCGGTTCGCAGAAGCTGCCGATCGCATCCAGCACGTGGATGCCGGGGCGGTCGGGGATGCGTTCGTTGATGAAAAGACCGTGCAGGTCCTTGGAGCGCGCCTTGTCGTAGCCGATCCGGCGCGCGGCCGGGACGAACGCCGACAGCACATTGGCGCGGAAGGCCACCTGCATCTGCAGCAGCGCCTCGAAGCGGCCCGGCGGCAGCGATGCGCGCAGGGCGCGCATGCCGGCCAGGCCGGTCTTCTTGTCGTAGGCATGGAACACCACGCCCGGCAGGCCGTCCAGCAGCTTGTGCCCGGCCTTGTCGATGATCCAGTGCAGTTCGGTCCCCGGTCGTGCCTGCTGCAGGGTGCGCACCAGCGGCACCACGTGGGTGACATCGCCCAGCGCGGACAAACGCAAAAGACACAAGGAAGAGGACGCTGATGCCATGGTGTTGTTAGACTCGAAGGAATGGTCGCATTCGACGCCACTGAAGCGCTGACGCCCTGCCGCGATGGACGCGGCATGGGTGCCATTCTGTTCGACCGCGAACGGCTGCGGCAAGCCGAGATGAGCCTGTTCTCCCCGGGCCACTGGGGCGAGCGGGCGCGCCCGGTCGGGGATGGTGGCCGTGGCGGCGCCTGGTTCGTCGATGCGCCGTTCGGCCACTGCGTGCTGCGCCAGTACCTGCGCGGCGGCATGGCGGCCAAGCTCAGCCACGACCAGTACCTGTGGCGGGGCGCCAACCGCACCCGCAGCTTCGCCGAGTTCCGCCTGATGCGCGCCCTGCGCGCGTTGAAACTGCCGGTGCCGCGCCCGATCGCCGCGTTCTACATGCGCGAAGGCATGCGCTACCGCGCCGCGATCCTGATGGAGCGCCTGGAAGGCGTACGTTCGCTGGCCGACCGCGCGCTGGTGGCGGGGCGGGGCGCGCCCTGGGAAGAGACCGGCCGGCTGATCGCGCGCTTCCACCGCGCCGGGCTGGACCATGCCGATCTCAACGCCCACAACATCCTGTTCGATGCCAACGGCCACGGCTGGTTGATCGATTTCGACCGCGGCGTGCAGCGCATCCCGGCCACGGCCTGGCGTGAGCGCAACCTCAAGCGCCTGCACCGGTCGCTGGTGAAGCTGCGCGGCGAGCGCAGCCACGATGAGGTCGAGAAGGACTTCGCGCGCCTGCGCCGGGCCTACGACCTGGCCTGGAACCGGGGCTACTGATGGACTGGGCACTGCGCTTCATGGGGGTCGGCAACGCGTCGGCCGTGCAGCTGGGTTCGCCGATGGCGGTGATCGAGCGCGGCGGCCAGCCGTGGCTGACCATCGACTGCGGCGGCGAGGGGCTCACCGCTTACCTGGCCCAGTACGGGCGCATGCCCGAGGCCCTGTTCGTCACCCATGTGCACCTGGACCACGTGGCCGGCTTCGAGCGCCTGTTCGTGGATGCCTACTTCTCGCCGCAGCGGCGCGGCCGCATCCGGTTGTACGTACCGGCCACCGTGGTGCCGCTGCTGCACCGGCGCGTGGCCGACTACCCCAACGTGCTGGCCGAAGGCGGCGCCAACTTCTGGGATGCCTTCCAGCTGATCGTGGTCGGCGAGGCGTTCTGGCATGACGGCGTGCGCCTGGAAGTGTTCCCGGTCCGCCATCACTGGCCGGAAACCGCCTACGGCCTGCGCCTGCAGGGCGCGTTGGCCTGGAGCGGCGACACCCGCCCGATTCCGGAAATGCTGGCGCGCTACGCGGCCGACAACGAACTGATCGCGCACGACTGCGGCCTGCACGGCAATCCGTCGCACACCGGCGTGGACGATCTCGAACGCGAGTACAGCGCCGAACTGCAGGCGCGGATGATGCTCTACCACTACGCAAGCGACGCCGACGGCGAAGCGCTGCGCCAGCGTGGGCACCAGGTGGCAGTGCCGGGAGAGCGCGTAATGCTGTCCACCCCAACGGCGCCAATGGCAGCCCCACCGTAGAGCCACGCCCTGCGTGGCTGCGCGGCATGGCCGAAGCCTTTCGGCAGGCCCAAACGGGTGACGGCCCCGCCGGCTGACCTCGGCGCCCGCGTCGATCGATACCGTTGCTGCCTTCCGGCCCTGGCGGGATTTTCGACCTAGCGTCGCGAGGGGCCGACGGGGCCGCCATAGAGACGTGTGCAGGCAGGACAAGGTCCCGCAGTGCAGCCACGCATTCTATCCCAACCGCTGCCAGCAACGCCAGCCACCCGACGCCCGCCCACGCGTAGCGACACGCCACGCGTGTCCCACGGATAGCTGAATCCCGTGTAGCCCCAAACGTCCAACTCACGCCACCCCGACGCCCAGCGGCTAGAATGCCCGGACATCTGGAGGAACGGCCTCCCCCGCATCGGGCATCAACGACCAGGACGGCCTGGCCCCATCAAAGGAGGCCTCATGGCCTGGATCTATCTACTGGCAGCCGGTGTACTGGAAATCGTCTGGGCGTTTGCGATGAAGCAGTCCGACGGTTTCAGCAAGCTCACCCCGTCCATCATCACCATCGCCGGCATGATCGCCAGCTTCTGGCTGCTCGCCCTGGCAATGCGCACGTTGCCGCTGGGCACCGCCTATACGATCTGGACCGGCATCGGCGCGGTGGGCGCGTTCGTGATCGGCATCGTGTTCCTCGGTGAGCACGTCAGCGCGATGCGGATTGCCGCGGCGGTGTTGATCGTGAGCGGGCTGGTGCTGATGAAGGTGTCGAGCGCGTAGGGGCAAACGCGGGCTTCGTTCGGTGGTCATGCCCTACCGGGTGTTGACCACCGTCGGCGGCCGACAGGGATGCGACCCTACCCATCACGTCGCCACGAGCAAGCGGAACGCCACTTGGTAGAGTTGGTTCCCAAACAACTGCCGATCCTGCTGATCAGCACTTGGACGCATGACCTACGCCGAAGAACTGCTTTCCTGAGCCCGCATCTCCCGCCATGCCGAGCGCAGCACGCGCAGTGCTGAGCGCAGGAACATCACCAGCAAAGCGGCTGCGATCAGCAGATCCGGCCAGCCCGCGCCGAACGCCCACACGGCAGCGGCGGCCAGCAGCACGGCCACACCCTCGAAAATATCGTTGCGCGAGCATTCCCACGCCGAGGCCATGTTGACGTCGCCGTTGCGGAACGGATTCAGCAGCCACAGGCATACGCCGTTCGCGGCGAGGTTGAGTGCGCCGGCAATGCCCATGCCTTCAAACAGCGGCACGGCCGGGTGGGTGAGGCGCCAGCCGATCTGCACGGCTACGGCAATGGCCGCGCCGAGAATCAGCAGCCCTTTCAACAGTGCCACCCGCGCCTTGGCGCGCATCGATGCGCCGACCACGGCCAGACTGATCGCATAGGTAAGGGCATCGCCGAGGTTGTCCAGGCTGCCGGAGAGCAGGGAGGACGAATGGCTCCACCAGGCGGCGGCCGCCATCATCACGAAGGTGGCGAGGTTGATCGCCAGGACGATGCGCAGCACGCGCCGCTGCTTCGCCTGGAGGGCGGCGACGTCGACGATTTTTCCGCAGCCGCAGCAGTCGGACATGGGGGTACGGGATCTGATGGGGTGCCCCATTGTAGAGCCACGCCCTGCGTGGCTTCGCGGTGCTGAACGGAGGGCAGCCACGCAGGGCGTAGCTCTACCTGAGTTCGCGATAGACGCAGGTTGCTCTTCGCCTCTCAATGCATTGGACAAATCGAATGGCCTGTCCCGGCGCTTCCCGGCAGGATCATGGGTTTACGACCCAGGGAAGGGTGATGCCCCTCTATGACAACGCGCCGACCCTCATTCTGGATCAACTGCGCAGAATCGCGGGCGGTGAGCGGGTCGGCATCGTTGAAATCGGCGAGCTTACGGTCAGTCAGTTCGCTGAACTGGTGCGGCAAAAGCGGGAAATGGGGCATGAGCCACCTGCCAGCAGAACGCTGGTCTACCTTGGCAGGCACCATTACGACAGTCGGGTGCGCAAGGACGGCTACCGTCCGTGCGATCTGGCGCACCAGTTGGAGGCAGCGCTCGCAAGTACTTCAGTGATCGAGACGCACCGGCACATGACGGCCGTTGTCAGCGCGACCGATCGGGACGACGGCCATGGAAACAAGGTCCGCGACAGGGCGATCCTGGAGCTGCAGGCGCGTAAGCCGAGAGCTGAGGTCTACTCCGTGGTTCCGAAGGGCGATTTCATCCGGCCCAAAACGCAACAAAGCCCCTGATCGGGGCTTTGTCTTGTATACACCTCCCCGGATAACAGAAACGGCCGGCGGCAGGTGCATGGGCAATCAGTCCCCGGATAACAAGAACGGCCGGCGGCACTGACTGCTCTGGGATGCTATCTCGTGTCCGGTGACATGGCAATGCAAGAGAAATGCAAATCTAGATCCCATTGTAGAGCCACGCCCTGCGTGGCTTCGCGGTGCTGAACGAAGGGCAGCCACGCAGGGCGTGGCTC
>NZ_JASCOP010000188.1:0-5664 GCF_029959395.1 Stenotrophomonas sp. PS02300 | reverse complement strand
GCCGTTGGCCGGCCCAGACGGTCCTTTACGCAGCCGGGTGAAATCACCGCTGGCGTTGCGTCCGGCACCGCTTGGGCCGACCAACGGTCGGCGCTACCAGGCATTATTCGAACTAATGCCTCTCCTTCAAATTTCGCGCTGGTGCCGCGCCCGGCCGCATGTCGATACTGCAGCCCTGCCCAACAAGGAACCGCCCATGATTGCCCGCCGCCAATTCCTGCAATGGTCCGGTGCTGCCGCCGCCTCGGCCCTGGCCGCCACCGTGCTGGCCAAAGCGCCTCCGACCGCACTGGCGGGTGACAAGCCGCAGGCAGCCGATTTCGCCGCCTTGGAAAAAGCCAGCGGCGGGCGGCTCGGCGTGACCCTGCTCGACACCGCCAGCGGCCGCCGCATCGGTCATCGCCAGGACGAGCGCTTCCCGATGTGCAGCACCTTCAAGTTCGTGCTCTCGTCCTGCGTGCTGCACCTGGCCGACCAGGGCACTCTGTCGTTGGACCGGCGGCTGCCGATTCACCAGCAGGACATGCTGTCGCACGCACCGGTGACCAAGCGCCATGTGGGCAAGGACCTGACCGTGCGCGATCTGTGCCGCGCGACCATGGTCACCAGCGACAACCCGGCGGCGAACCTGCTGCTGGGTGTGGTCGGTGGGCCGGCCGGGGTGACCGCGTTCCTGCGCGCCAATGGCGATGCGGTGACCCGCAACGATCGGCTGGAGCCGGAGATGAACCGGTTCGCGCCCGATGACCCGCGCGATACCACGAGCCCCGCCGCGATGGCGGCCAGCCTGCAGCGGTTCGTGCTGGGGGATGTGCTCAAGCCAGCGTCGCGCCTGCAGCTGGCCGACTGGCTGATCGACAACGAAACCGGCGATACGCGCCTGCGTGCCGGGCTGTCGCCGGCGTGGCGGGTGGGTGACAAGACCGGCAGCAACGGCGAAGACACCACCAATGACATCGCGATCCTGTGGCCGCTGGCCGGCGGCGCCCCGTGGGTGCTGACCAGCTACCTGCAGGGCGCCACGGTGGATGATGCCGGGCGCAACGACGTGCTGCGCCAGGTGGCGGTGATCGCGGAGCGCTTGATCGGCGTGTAGAGACACCCCGTGGGTGTCCCGCGCGGGCCCGGATCGGGCATTGCGCGGGACACGCGTGGCGTGTCGCTACGCGGGCTGGCTGGTCTCCTTGACGGCATTGAGGAACTCGCGGCCCCAGCGATCCACATCGTGGTACTCCACGGTGCCGAACAGCTGGCGCATGCGGCCGCCGGCTTCTTCGTCGGGCATCGACAGTGCCTGCAGCAGCCCGGCGGTGAGGTCGGCCGGATCGTGCGGGTTGGTCAATACCGCGCCCTTCAACTCCGCCGCCGCGCCGGCGAATTCGCTCAGCACCAGCACGCCATTGCTGCCTTCGATGCCGTGGGTGGCCACGAACTCCTTGGCCACCAGGTTCAGCCCATCGCGCAGCGGGGTGATCCACATCACCTGCGCGGCAGCGTAATGCGCCACCACGTCTTCGAACGGCAATGCCTGCGCGAAGAAGCGCACCGGGGTCCAGTCCAGCCGTGAGAAACGGCCGTTGATGCGGCCCACCGCCTGTTCGATCTGGTTCTGCAGCGTGCGGTACACGGTCATTTCGCGCGCGGCCGGCACGCACACCATCAGCAGGGTGACCTTGCCCTGGCGGTCCGGATGCTGTTCCAGCAGCCGCTCGAACGCCTCCAGCTTGGCCAGCGTGCCCTTGGTGTAATCCAGCCGCTCCACCGACAGCACCAGCTTGCGCGCGCCGATCTCGCGGCGCAGCTTGAAGATGTCGTTGCGCACGCTGGGCCGGGCCAGCACGTCGTGGATGCGGCGCAGGTCGGTGCCCACCGGGTGCGCACCCAAGGCTACTTCACGGTCACCCACGCGGATGCGCGTGGTCATGGTATCCAGCCCCACCGCGCAGCCATAGGTCAGGAAGCGCGGCGCGCAGCTTTCCCACGACAAACGTTCGGCCGGCATCGCCCCGCGCACCACATCCACGAAGTTCTCCACCTGGCGCGGGATGTGGAAGCCGATGTAGTCGCAGCTGAGCAGGCTGCCGATGATCTCGCGGCGCCACGGCACCACGTTGAACACATCGGCCGACGGGAAGTAGGTGTGGTGGAAGAAGGCGATCTTCAGGTCCGGGCGCAGCTCGCGCAGCGTGGCCGGCACCATCCACAGGTTGTAGTCGTGGATCCACACGGTGGCGCCGTGCGCGGCTTCGGCCGCGGTGGCCTCGGCGAAGCGCCGGTTGACCTTCAGGAACACCTGCCAGTCATCCTCGCGGAAGCGCGCGCGTTCCCAGAACACATGCAGCATCGGCCAGAACGCTTCCTTGGAGAAGCGCTTGTAGAAGATGTCCACTTCCTGCCGGGTCAACGGCACGCGCGCGGCGGTCAGGGTGGGGTAGCGCTCGGCGTCCACCGCCATGTGGGTCTGGAACGGGCCGCGCTTGGGGTCGTCGATGCCCCAGGCCACCCACGAACCGGTCTGGCCGCCCTGGAAGAAGCTCAGCAGCGAGGGAATGATGCCGTTGGGCGAGCGCGGTGGGCGCTGCACCAGCACGCCGTCTTCCATCACTTCATCGAAGGGCATGCGGTGGTAGAGCATCACCAGGTCGGCGCCTTCGGCGCGCTTGGCCGCCGGCGGCTTCAGCCATGCATCGTCGGCCGGCAGCAGGGCGAAGTGTTCGATCGCCTCCAGGATGCCGCCGCAGCCCGGTGCCTGCGCATGGTAGGTGTGCGCCAGCCCGGTGGTGGCGGCGGTGAGCGCCGGTTCGGAATCGCCCACGCACACGCCGCGGAAACCAGCGGTGTACATCGACAGGTCGTTGAGGGTGTCACCGGCCACCAGGATGCGGTCACGCGGCAGGTCCAGCAGGCGCGCCAGCGCAGCCAGGGTGCGGCCCTTGTCGGTGTCCGGCGGCAGGATGTCCAGGTAGCGGTCGGCCGAATACAGCACGTCGCAGCCCAGCGCCTGCGCGGCGGCCTGGATCTGCGAACGCAGCGGTGCCAGCGTGGCCGGGTCGCAGAAGTAGGAGCAGCGGCGCTCCTGCGGCACGTCCTGGCGCTGCAGCGCGGTGAACGGCCGCATCGCGGCGGCCACCACCTGCTCACCCGGCCAGTGCGCGTCGATCATCGATTGCAGGGGCTGCAGCGGCTGCAGGGTGTGGCCATCGACCACGGTTGCGCCGACATCGCAGACCACGTAATCGGGGCGGGGAATGGCCGGATCGGAGAGCAGCGGCATCACCGCTTCAAGCCCGCGGCCGGTGATGAAGATCAGGCGGATACCGGGGTGCTGGTCGACCAGCCGGTACAGGCGGTGGCGCGCGGCGGCGTCGCCGGCGAGAAAGGTGCCATCCAGGTCGGTGGCGAGAATCAGTTGCTGGGCCGGGGGAGCCGCCGGCGTGCGGGATGAGGTGGACGGGGTGGGTGCCAAAACAGTCAATGCACTTCCTTATCGGAGTCGATGGGTGAAGGGGGGGATGTATCCGCCGGTGCGTCGTCCGCCGGTAGCACCCGACCGTTGGTCGGGTGGCCGTCCGGCGGCGCAACAGCATCGGTTTCAGGAATAAGTTCCAGCGCCGCCGGCGTGGTGCGCAGCATCAGCCGGAACACCACCGGGTGCGTGCGCAGCCGGTCGAAGCTGAGCAGGCGCGCGGTGGTGAACAGCGCCAGCACGCCGAGCACCCCGGCGAAATAGAGGGGCAGGGCGGCCGGACCGAACTGCTGCATGGCCGCGCCAGCCAACGCCGGGCCGATCGCCGCGCCGACGCCGTGCACCAGCAGCAGGCTGGAACAGCCCGACAGCAGGTCCTGGCGCGGCAGGTAATCGAGCATGTGCGCCACCGCGAAGGGATACAGCGAGAACGCCAGGCCGCCATAGAAGAAGAACAGCCCGAACAACAGGTACGTCTGCACCTGGATCATCGGCAGCGCGGCGATGACCGCGATGCCGCCGGCGGCCACGCACAGCGCCACCAGCCCGACGCGACGGTCATGGCCATCGCTGATGTGGCCCAGCGGCCACTGCAGCAGCGCGCCGCCGGCGATGGCGGTGAGCATGAAGCGGGCCACGCCGTCATTGTTGAGGCCCACCTCGCCGGCATACACCGGCAGCAGGCCCCAGAACGCGCCCATGGCCAGGCCCGACAGCCCGGCAGCGACCGTGGCCACCGGCGCCATCGCGTACAGCCGCGACAGCGTCAGGCGCGGCACAGACGGCACTTCCGGCGGGGTGAGCCGGGTGGCGGTGATCGGCAGCACCGCGGCGCAGACCAGCATGGCGATCAGCATGAACATCGACATGGCCGGCGCATTGCTGACCATCAGCAGGATCTGGCCCAGCGCCAGCGCGGAAAGATTCACCACCATGTACAGCGAGAAGGCGCGGCTGCGCTGGCGCGGATCCGGCTCGGCGTTGAGCCAGCTTTCGATCACCGTGTACAGGCCCACCAGCGCGATGCCGGTGATGATGCGCAGCAGCCCCCACAGCCAGGCGTTGAGCCACAGCGGATGCAGCAGCACCGCGATGGCGGCGAGGGCGGCAAAGAAGGCGAACGCACGGATATGCCCGATACGGCCGATCAGCGACGGAGCAAAGAAGGTGCCCATGAAGAAGCCGGCAAAATAACCGGACATCACCAGGCCCAACGTACCGGCACCGAAGCCGGCTTCACCGCCGCTTACCGCCAGCAAGGTGCCCAGAAGCCCGCTGCCCGTCAAAAGCAGCGCTACTCCCGTCAGCAGGGCGGTCAGCCGCAACACGCGTGCGACCTTCGTGGGGAAGGCGAACCGGTCACGACAACGACCCTAACACAGACGTGATTAATCCTTTGTCGCCGATGGCGCGGATTTGCGCTGTGCGCCCATGCGGGCTACGGTGTCCGCATGACTGTGTACAAGTTCCTGCCGCTCGCGGCTGCATCCCTGCTCGCCGCGTGTGGTGGCCAGCGTGACAGCGTGGCCCACGATGTTGCGATGGCGCCGGCCGACGCGTTTCTCGCTGCTGTTGCCGCGCATTGCGGCAAGGCGTTCGAAGGCCATATCGCCGTCAATGAGCCGAAGGGCACCGGGCCGGATCCGTTCGATGGCAAGCGCCTGGTGATGCATGTGCGCGGTTGCGATGACGCCTCGCATACGCTGCGTATTCCCTTCCACGTGGGTGACGATCACTCGCGCACGTGGGTGTTGAGCCGCACCGATACCGGGCTGCGCCTCAAGCACGATCACCGCCATGCAGATGGCAGTCCGGATGCGGTCACGATGTACGGCGGCGACAGTGCGCCGCCCGGCACCGCGCAGCGCCAGTCGTTCCCGGTGGATGCCGATTCGGTGGCGATGTTCCGCAAGGCCGGCATGGAAGCGTCGGTGACCAACACGTGGGCGATGGAAGTCGAGCCGGACAAGACGTTCGTGTACGAGCTCACCCGCCCGGGTGGACGCAGGTTCCAGGTGGTGTTCGACCTCGCACATCCGGTGGCATTGCCGCCGGCCCCGTGGGGCGCCGAGGCGCCACCTGCCCCATAATGCCGCTCGCCGCCTGCCGGTAGGGCCCGACCGTTGGTCGGGCCGCCGTCCGGTCAACGCGCGCCAAACCTCGCCCGGCACCCGTTGCTGACCCATACCATGCTCGGC
>NZ_JASCOP010000187.1:0-5697 GCF_029959395.1 Stenotrophomonas sp. PS02300 | reverse complement strand
CACGGAATGGCGCGCGTGGATTGGGGGGGGCGCGGGCGCGTGGGGTAACCACATATGAACGCGCCGCCTTTCGGCGGCGCTTTCCACATCACTCGCCGATGTGCTGCTTCAGCCAGCCGTTTACCGTGTCGTGCCACTGCACGCTGTTCTGCGGCTTGAGCACCCAGTGGTTCTCGTCCGGGAAGTACAGGAACTTCGACTCGATGCCCTGGCGCTGCGCGGCCGTGAACGCGCCCAGGCCCTGTTCGACCGGAATGCGGAAGTCGAGCTGGCCGTGGATGACCAGGATCGGCTTCTTCCAGTCCGCCACGTGGTTGACCGGGTTGAACTTCTCGTAGTTCTGCGGCTTGTCGAACGGCGTGCCGCCCTGCTCCCACTCCGTGAACCACAGCTCTTCGGTGGCATAGCCCATCATGCGCTGGTCGAACACGCCGTCATGGTTGACCAGGCACTTCCACGGCTCGTTCCAGTTGCCGGCGATCCAGTTGACCATGAAGCCGCCGTAGCTGGCGCCCAGCGCACAGGCCTTGTCGCCGTTGAGGAACGGGTACTGCTTCTGCGCCGCCGCCCAGCCCTTCTGCAGGTCTTCCAGCGGGCGGTCGCCCCAGTGCTGGCTGATCGCATCGGTGAACGCCTGGCCGTAGCCGGTGGAACCGTGGAAATCGATCATCACCACCGCGTAGCCCTGGCCCGCGTAGGTCTGCGGGTTCCAGCGGTAGCTCCAGCCATTGCCGAAGCTGCCCTGCGGGCCGCCGTGGATCAGGAAGGCCACCGGGTAGCTCTTGCCTTCCTGGTAGTTGTACGGCTTGACCACGTAACCGTGCACGGTTTCGTTGTTCCAGCCCTTGAACTGGAACTGCTCGTAATCGCCGAAGGCCACGTCGGGCAGCATCTGGCCGGCGCTCGGGGTGATCTCGCGCGGGCTGCTGCCGTCGGCCTGGGCCACCACGATCTGGTCGCCGCTCTTCAGGCTGTTCTTCGTGTAGGCCAGCGTGCCGGCGGCGATCACCGGCGAGCCGATGCTGCCGCCTTCGGCGACGACCGTGGCCTTGCCGGTGGCGATGTCGATGTTGAACAGGCGGTGTTCGCCCAGGTCATCGGCGGCGGTGTAGAAGCTCTTTTCATCCTGCGACAGCACCACTTCACCGGCCGAACGGTCCCAGTCCGGGGCGATTTCGCGGGTCTTGCCCGAAGCCAGGTCGAGTGCGATCACGCCGAAACGGTCCGCCTCGAAGCCCGGGCGCTTCATCGCGCGGTAGTACAGGGTGTTGCCGTCGGCGCTGAACACCGGGCCGGCATCCCAGGCCGGGTTGGCGGCGGTCAGGTTGACCGGTGCCTGCTTGCCCTCGGCATCCAGGCGGTACAGGTCGAAGTTGGTCGACCACGCTTCTTCGCGGCCGGCCACGCGGATGCTGGCCACCACGCTCTTGCCATCCGGCGCCCAGGTGAAATCGTCATTGCCGCCGAACGGCTTGGACGGCGCATCGCCGGCCAGCGTGGCGCTGATCGCCGAAGCGCCCTTGACCGCAGCGGCCTTGGCAGCCGGCAGCGGGGCCACGAACAGGGTGTTGCGGCGGCCGTCGTTCCAGGTGTCCCAATGGCGCACGAACAGGCTGTCGAACACTTCACCGGTGTTCTTGCGCGCCTTGTGCGCGTCCAGCTTTTTGCTGGTGCAGGCCAGGTCCGAACCGCAGTCCTGGAACACGCCGGCGCTGAAGGCCACGCGGTCGCCCTGCGGCGAGATCTGGAAGCTGTCCACGTCCACCGCGAAATCGGTCAGCTGGCGCGGGGTGCCGCCGGCCAGCGGCATCGAGTACAGCTGCTGGCTGCCGCCCTTGGCGCTGAGGAAGTACACGGTCTGGCCATCGGCCGACAGCGCGGCCGAGTTTACGTTCCAGCCGGCCGGGGTGAGCGGCTTGGGCGGGGCCGCATCGCGGGTGCGCAGGTTGCGGATGAACAGGCCGGTGCTGGCCTTGCTGTCACTGCCGAGCACGCGCTTGGCGAACACCACGTTGCCGCCATCGGCGGTCAGCAGCGGGGCCGAAACCCGATCCAGCGCGATCATGTCGCGCACATCCAGGCCACGCGTGGCGGCCAGCGACGGCAGCGCGGTCAGCAGGCACAACGGCAACAGGGCGTAACGAAGCTTCATCGGGTTCTCCGCGGAACGGCAAAACGCCGATGGTAGGCCCTGTCATCCCCGTGAAGCAAAGGCCACACGTCATGGAAACGAAAAACCCCGCCGAAGCGGGGTTTTTCACGTTCAGATTGGCGCGCAATCAGACCGCGGTGGCCTTCTTGCCCGTGCGGTAGATAAGCCAGCCCACCACGAACAGCACCGCCAGGCCGATCCACTGCGCGGCCGGCAGGTGGAACGGCACGGCAAGCACGTCGGCACGGCTGCTGACCACGATCGGCACCGCGATGGCGATGCCCATCAGCGCTTCGCCGGTGATCAGGCCGGCGGCGAACAGCACGCCCGGCTTGTGCACGCGGTCGCGGCCTTCTTCATCGTCGGCGCGCACCTTGTGGAAACGCTCCACCAGGTAGGCGATCAGGCCGCCCAGGAAGATCGGCACCATCAGTTCCAGCGGCAGGTAGATACCGATGGCGGCGGCCAGCACCGGCACGCGGAAGCGGGCGTTGCGCGACTTCAGCCAGCTGTCGAAGGCGATGATCGCCGCACCCACCACGGCACCGATGCCGATGAAGGTCCACGGCAGTTCGCCACCGAACAGGCCCTTGGCCACCGAGGCCATCAGGTTGGCCTGCGGTGCGGCCAGCGCGTTCGGGTGCAGCTCGGACTTGACGCCGATGCCGTACGCGGTAGCCAGCAGGTTCAGCACCGGCGCCATGATCAGCGCACAGGAGAACGCACCGATGCCCAGCATCAGCTGCTGCTTCCACGGCGTGGCACCGACGATGTAGCCGGCCTTGAGGTCCTGCAGGTTGTCACCGCCGACGGCGGCGGCACAGCACACCACCGCGCCGATCATGATCGCGGCCACCGCACCCAGCGGTGCGCCACCGACGCCGACCGGGGTCAGCCCGTCCTTGCCCAGCAGCACCACCAGCACGGCCGAGGCGAACAGGATGGTGGAGATGGTGATGCCCGAGACCGGGTTGTTGGACGAGCCGATCAGGCCGGCCAGGTAGGCCGAGACCGAGACGAACAGGAAGCCGGCGACGATCATGATGAGGGTCATCGGGATCGACACGTGCCACTGGCCGACGATGGCCTGGTACAGCGCCAGCAGCGGCAGGGTGAAGGCCACCAGCGCCACCAGCATCCACTTCATCGGCAGGTCGCGTTCGGTGTGCGCCAGCGCCGGGCCGCTGCTCTTGCGCGCGGCGGCGAAGCCGCTCTTGACGCCGTTGAGCAGCGACTTGCGCAGCGAGATCAGGGTCCACACGCCGCCGATCAGCATCGCGCCCACGCCCAGGTAGCGCATCTTCGCGCCCCAGATGGCGAACGCCGCCTCGGTGGACGAGGCCGTGGCGATCGACGCGGCCAGGGCCGGATCGGTGTTCATGAAGAACGCCTGGTACAGCGGAATGGCGATGTGCCAGGTCAGGATCGAGCCGGACACCACCACGATGCCGACGTTGAGGCCGACGATATAGCCCACGCCCAGCAGCGCCGGCGACAGGTTGGTGCCGATGAAGGCGGTGATCTTGGAGCTGCCCACGTAGGCCGAGGTGGCCCAGGCATCGGGAATCAGGCGCATGCCGCTTTCCGCGGCCAGCTTCACCACCGCGCCGATCACCGCCGACAGGCCCAGGATCTTCAGGCCCGGGCCCGGGTTTTCACCGGCCTTGAGCACTTCGGCCGCAGCCTTGCCTTCGGGGAACGGAAGCGGGTCTTCGACGATCATCGAACGCCGCAGCGGCACCGAGAACAGCACGCCCAGCAGGCCGCCCAGGCCGGCGATGCCCAGCACCCACCAGTACTTGAAGTCCGGCCAGTAGCCCATGATCACCAGCGCCGGGATCGTGAAGATCACACCGGCGGCGATCGACGAACCGGCCGAAGCGCCGGTCTGCACGATGTTGTTTTCCAGGATCGTGCCGCCGCCCAGCAGGCGCAGCACCCCCATGGAGATCACCGCCGCCGGAATGGCCGTGGCGATGGTCAGGCCTGCGAACAGACCCAGGTAGGCGTTGGCCGCCGACAGGATCACCGCCAGCACGATGGCAAGCACCACCGCGCGGAATGTGAGCTGTTTGGGCGCAGCGTCGTCGTTGTTCATGGAAGCCCCTGCTGGCAAAAAATCCTGTCAAACCTAGCCTTCATGCAGTTGTAACGCAAGGCGGGTAGCGCCGGTCGCCGTAATCGGTAAACCCCGGGAAATGGCCGCGCAACCCGATTTGTAATGTTATATCCTGTCACGCCACCGACCGGCGCACCCGTGGCCCCAGCCTCTCCCCGCCTGACCTCCATCGACCAGCTGCGCGGCACCGTGATCGTGCTGATGCTGCTGGACCACGTGCGCGAAACCTTCTACCTGCACCAGCAGGTACCCGACCCGATGGTCGTGGACCAGGTCGAGCCCGCCCTGTTCGTCAGCCGCCTGCTCGCCCACCTGTGCGCCCCCGTGTTCGTGCTGCTCACCGGCCTGTCCGCGTGGCTGTACGGCAGCGGCCAGGCCAACCCCCGCCGCGCCGCCTCCGCCTTCCTGCTCAAGCGCGGCCTGTTCCTGATCCTGCTGGAACTGCTGGTGGTGAACTTCGCCTGGACCCTGCAGTTCCCGCCCAGCGTGCTCTACCTGCAGGTGATCTGGGCGATCGGCATCAGCATGGTCGCCCTGGCCGGCCTGCTCTGGCTGCCCCGCCCCGCCCTCGCCGCCCTGGCCCTGGTGGTGATTGCCGGCCACAACCTGCTCGACGGCATCCACGCCAGCGGCGACGGCCCGCTCGCCGTGCTCTGGAAAATCCTGCACCAGCGCGACTGGATCGCCGTCGGCGACGCCCTGCGCCTGCGCACCTCCTATCCCGTGCTGCCCTGGATCGCCGTCATCGCCCTCGGCTACACCCTCGGCCCCTGGTTCGCCCGCAATGGTGACCCCGCCCAACGCCAACGCCGCCTGCTGTGGGCCGGCGGCGGCGCCCTGCTCGGCTTCGCCCTGCTGCGCGCCGCCAACGTCTACGGCGACGCCCCCTGGCAGGCCCTGGCCAGCACCGGGCACACCCTGATGAGCGTCTTCAACGTCACCAAGTACCCCCCGTCCCTGCTGTTCCTGCTGCTCACCCTCGGCATCGGCCTGCCGCTCCTGCGCCTCTACGAACAGCCCCGCATCGCCCGCGCCCTGGCCCCGCTGGCCAACATCGGCGCCGCCCCGATGTTCTTTTACCTGCTGCACCTGTATGTGCTGAAGCTGCTGTACGTCGCCGCCGAAGCGCGTTGGGGCCAGACCCACGGCGCCTATTTCGCCGTGGACCACGTATGGACGCTGTGGCTGATCACCGCCGCGCTGGCGCTGGCCCTGTATTGGCCCACGCGCGCGTTCGCGCGCCTGAAGGCGCGCCGCAAAGACCTGGCCTGGTTGCGGTACCTGTAAGCCACGCAGGGCGTGGCTCTACCGATCCGCCTGCGTGAAATTCTGAGGGGTCGAGGGCGGGGGCACCCTGGCCGGACCTTGAGCAGCATGGATGCTGCGATGAGCCCCATGGATGGGTTCACGCGCGTCCGGCCAGGGT
>NZ_JASCOP010000186.1:0-5704 GCF_029959395.1 Stenotrophomonas sp. PS02300 | reverse complement strand
CTCGTAGGGACTGTCAAAAACATGGATGTTTTTGCCAAGCCCCCATGGATGGGTTTACGGCGTGTCCCGTAGAGGGCTGCCCGCCAGCCGACCCACTCGCAGGGATCGAGACGCTGCTCTACGCGGAACCCAAAAGCAAAAATGCCGCCCAGACCGGGCGGCATTTCAGCTTTTCAGCTTTTCAGCAGACCAGACTCAGGTCAGATCAACCAGGTTCGGAATGGTCACGTCGGTAGCGACGTCCGCTTCGTAATCCACGCCGTCCACGCCGAAGCCGAACAGGCGCAGGAAGTCGGCCTTGTAGCCGGCCAGGTCGCTGATCTCGTACAGGTTCTCGTTGGTGACCTGCGGCCACAGCGCAACCACTTCGGACTGCACGTCCGGCGCCATTTCCTTGTAGTCCGCACGCAGGCGGCCGGCTTCGTCTACCAGCTCCACCGTGCGGCCATCGGCCAGCAGCTGGTGGCGCAGGCGTTCGACCGCCGCACCGCTGTCCTTGCCGCCGTAGATGATGTCGTACAACGTGTCGAGCTGCTCGATGCAGCCCTCGTGCGTGCCGCGCTCCTTCATCACCTTGAACAGCAGCGACAGGTACAGCGGCATGGTCGGAATGGCCGAACTGGCCTGGGTCACCACCGCCTTGAGCACCGACACGCGCGCGTCACCGTTGATCGGCGCCAGCTTGGCACGGATGCCCACGACCTTCTCGTCCAAGTCCTTCTTGGCCGCACCGATCGAACCGTTCCAGTAGATCGCCTGCGTGATCTCTTCGCCCACATAGGTGAAGGCCGTGGTGGTGGCGCCGTCGGCCAGCACACCGGCTTCCAGCAGCGCGTCGATCCACATCTGCCAGTCTTCGCCGCCCATCACCGCCACCGTGCCCGCGATCTCTTCCGGCGTGGCCGGTTCGATCGTGGTTTCGGTGATCACTTCCTTGTCCGTATCCAGGCCGCGCAGCGTGATCGGCGCGCCGATCGGCTTGAGCGTGGAACTGATCACTTCACCGGTCTTCGGGTGCTTGCGGCGCGGCGCCGCCAGGCTGTACACCACCTGGTCGACCTGGCCCAGGTCCTGCTTGATCAGCTCGATGACCTTGGCCTTGACCTCGTCCGAGAATGCATCGCCGTTCACGCTGCGCGCGTACAGGCCCGCCTGCTCGGCGTACTTCTGGAACGCGGCCGAGTTGTACCAGCCTGCCGTGCCCGGCTTGGTTTCGGTGCCCGGGCGCTCGAAGAACACGCCCAGCGTGGCCGCACCGCTGCCGAACGCCGCGGTGATGCGCGCCGCCAGGCCGTAACCGGTGGACGCACCCAGCACCAGCACCCGCTTGGGACCGTTCGGCACCTTCGGCTGGGCCTGGATGTAATCGATCTGCTGCTTGACGGCTGCGTCGCAGCCGACCGGATGGGTGGTGACGCAGATGAAGCCGCGCACACGCGGTTTGATGACCATGATGACCTCGATGGGAATGGTGGGCCTCGGGAACGGCCGCACGCAACCCGGGAATCGTAGTGCGCACGGCCAGACAGCACAACCGACGCCCCGGTACGGTAGACATGAAAAAACCGCGCAGCGCGCGGTTTCTTCAGGTGCCACCGGAGTTGCCGGCCTGGGCCGGCAACGGTTACGGCCGGCGTTCCAGGGCTTCGATGTCCTTGGCCTTGGGCAGCAGGTCCTGCTTGCTCACGCGCAGGAAGCCAATGGTCAGCATCGGCACGGCCACCAGGATCGAGGACAGCACCACGATCACCGCACCGATCATGTGAGTCTCGGCCAGGCCTTCCATCGACGCGCCACCGTACATGTACAGCGCCAGTGCCGACAGGAAGAACATCACCGCGGTGATCACCGTACGCGACAGCGTCTGGTTGATCGAGCGGTTCAGCACTTCCAGCGGTTCCACGCGCAGGCTGCGGAAGTTTTCGCGGACACGGTCGAACACCACGATGATGTCGTTGATCGCAAAGCCCATCACCGACAGCAGGCCGGCCAGCACGTTCAGGTCGAACTCGCGTCCCAGCAGCGACACGTAAGCCAGCGTCACCAGCAGGTCGAACAGGGCCACGATGCTGGCGGTGACCGCGAACTTCCACTCGAACCGGAACCCGATGTAGATCAGGAAGCCGGCCAGCATGAAGATCGTGGCGTACAGGCCGTTCATGGCCAGGTCCTTGCCGATCTGCGGGCCCACGAACTCGTTGCGCAGGATGGTGGCCTGGTTGTCGCTGGTGGTGATCGCCTTCAGCACGGCCGCGCCGGTGGCTTTGTCCTCTTCACTGGCAGCGCCGGTGCCGGGGGCATGCTCGCCGTGCGGGGCCAGGCGGATCAGCACGTCGGTGTTGCCACCGAAGCTCTGCACCTGGGTGCCTTCGAACCCGTTGGATTCCAGGCGCGCGCGCACTTCCTCGACGTCCACCTGGCGTTCGAAGCGGGCTTCGATCAGGGTGCCGCCGGTGAAATCGAGCGCGAAGGTGAAGCCCTTGAAGGCGATGATGCCGACGGAGGCCAGGAACAACGCGATGGTGACGGCCATTGCAACATGGCGCCAACGCATGAAGTCGATCTTGGTGTCGTTCGGGAGGATATGCAGCGGAAACAGTTTCATTGTGCGTGTCGTCCCGTCAGATGGCCACGTTCTGGAGCTTCTTGCGGCGGCCGTAGATCAGCGTCGCAAGTGCGCGCGATACGGTGATCGCAGTGAACATCGAGGCGAAGATGCCGATGATCATCGTCAGGGCGAAGCCCTTCAGCGGACCCGTACCGAACGCAAACAGGGCCACGCCGACGATCAGGCCGGTCAGGTTGGCGTCGAGGATGGTGCCGCTGGCGCGTTCATAACCGGTCACGATCGCGGTCTTGCCCGGCACGCCGGCACGCAGTTCTTCACGGATACGTTCATTGATCAGCACGTTGGCGTCGACCGACAGGCCCACCGACAACGCCAGGCCGGCAAAGCCCGGCAGGGTCATGGTGGCACCGAACAGCGACATCACCGCCACCACGATCAGCAGGTTGAACAGCATCGCCGCCGAGGTGATCAGGCCGAACATGCGGTAGTACACGGTGAAGAAGACCAGCGTGAACATGAAGGCGTAGATCACCGCGGTGATGCCGCGCTCCACGTTTTCCGCACCCAGGCTCGGGCCGACCACGCGCTCTTCCACGAAGTCCATCGGCGCGGCCAGCGAGCCGGACTTCAGCAGCTTGGCCAGGTCTTCGGATTCCTTCTTCTCCAGGCCGGTGGTCTGGAAGTTCTTGCCGAACACGCCGTTGATGTTGGCCACCGAGATCACTTCCTCGTTGACCCGGAAGCTGCGCACTTCCTTGCCATCGACCATGGTCACGGTCGGCACGCGCTCGGTGTACACCACCGCCATCGGCTTGCCGACATTGGCGCTGGTGAAATCGAACATGCGCTGGCCACCGACGCTGTTGAGCGTCACGCTGACCGACGGGGTACCGGTGGTCTGGTCGGTCACGGCCTGCGCGGCCACCATCTGGTCACCGGTGACGATCACGCGCTTGTTCAGCAGGATCGGGACGCCGCTGTCGCGACGCTTGTAGACCTTGGCTTCCGGCGGAATGCGGCCGGTGTCGATCGCATCCTGCGCGTTGCCATCGACCACCGCGCGGTACTCCAGCGTCGCGGTCGCGCCGATCATGCGCTTGGCTTCGGCGGTGTCCTGCACGCCCGGCAGCTGCACGACCACGCGGTCGGCACCCTGGCGCTGGATGATCGGTTCGGCCACGCCCAGCTGGTTGACGCGGTTGCGCAGCGTGTTGATGTTCTGCTCGATCGCACCGTTGGTGATCTGGCTCAGCTCGGCGTCCGGCACGGTCACGGTGAGGCGCTTGCCCGAGACGTCATAGCCCAGGGTGGGCTGTGCCTTGACCAGCGCCAGGCGGGCACGCTCGGCGGCGGCATCATCAGCCGACGGGCTCAGCGTGGCGACGATCGAATTGTCCGGACGACGCTCCACCGACTGGAACGGAACGCGCGCTTCGCGCAGCGTGCCGCGCACGTCTTCGGCGTAGGCATCCATGCGCTTGTCGATGGCCGCTTTCTGGTCCACCTGCAGCACGAAGTGCACGCCACCCTGCAGGTCCAGGCCCAGCACCATCGGGCGACCGCCCAGGCGCTGCAGCCAGTCCGGCACGGTCGAGGCCAGGTTCAGGGCCACCGTGTAGTTCTCGCCCACGCTGTCGCGCAGCTTGGCGCTGGCTGCGGCCTGCGTCTGCAGGTCCGGCAGGCGCACGATCAGGCTCTCGCCTTCCTTCTCCGCGCCGATGGTGTTGATCCCGGCCTGCTTCAGGTCGGCCAGCACGCGCGTGCGAAGGGCGTCATCGACCTGGCCGCCACGGTTGGCGGTGATCTGGACGGCGGGGTCCTTCTGGTAGATGTTGGGCAGCGCGTACAGCGCGCTGAGCGCCAGTACGATCAGGATGACGACGTACTTCCAGCGTGGAAATTCAAGCATTGCCAGGTTCCTGCGCGGCGCCAGTCCCGGCGCCGCGGTTGTGCTTCGGAAAGGGAGTGGCTTAGTTGGCCGACTTCAGGGTGCCGGTCGGCAGCACGTTGCCCACGGCGCCCTTCTGCACGCGGATGCTCACGTTGTCGGCAACTTCGAGGGTGACGAAGTTGTCGCCGATGGCCTTGACGGTGCCGGCGATGCCGCCGTTGGTCAGCACTTCGTCGCCGATCTTGATCTTCTCCAGCATCGCCTTGTGTTCCTTCTGGCGCTTCATCTGCGGGCGGATCATCAGGAAGTACATGATCGCGATCAGGATGATCGGGAACAGCAGCGTGGTCAGGCCCATGCCCTGCGGCTGGCCACCAGCGGCTTGGGCGTGGGCGGCGGGAATCAGGAAGGCGATCAGGTTCATGGTGTGTCCTTGGGTTGGGAGGCGCCCTACCCTTATGGGGTCGGGTGTCGCCGCGAAACAGGGGTCAGCCGCGAAGTATGCCACGGCCCCGGGACTTCGTCCTTGGGCCGTTTGGCAGGGTCCGCGCGCCGGATCGGGGTCGGGCCGGCCGCTTACAGCGGCGGCGTGGCCATGCCCCGGGCCGCATAGAAGGACTCGCGGAAGGCCTCGAAGGTTCCCGCCGCGATGGCCGCGCGCATGTCGGCCATCAGCTTCTCGTAGTAATACAGGTTGTGGATGGTGCCCAGCATCGGCGCCAACATTTCATTGCAGCGGTCCAGGTGGCGCAGGTACGAGCGGGTGTAGCCGCTGGTGCAGGCGTGGCAGCCGCAGCCCGGCTCGATCGTGTCCATGTCGCGTTCATAGCGGGCGTTGCGGATGCGCACGGTGCCGAACGAGGTGAAGTAGTGGCCGTTGCGCGCGTTGCGGGTCGGCATCACGCAATCGAACATGTCCACGCCGCGGGCGACGCCTTCGACCAGGTCTTCCGGCCGGCCCACGCCCATCAGGTAGCGCGGGCGGTCGGCCGGCAGGATCGGGTGCATGTGGTCGAGCATCGCGTTGCGCTCGTGCTCGGGCTCGCCCACGGCCAGGCCGCCGATGGCGTAGCCGTCGAAGCCGATCTGCTGCAGGCCTTCGGCCGAGCGGCTGCGCAGGTCGTGGTGGACCCCGCCCTGGACGATGCCGAACAGCGCCGCGTCATTGCCCAGTTCGTCGTGCGCGTTGCGGCTGCGGGGGGGGCCGCGCCGGCGGCGCGCCCGCGCGGGGGGGGGCCCCCCCG
>NZ_JASCOP010000185.1:0-5830 GCF_029959395.1 Stenotrophomonas sp. PS02300 | reverse complement strand
CCCCCGGGCCCGCGGCCGGCCGCCCCGCCTGGCGTGCCGGCCACGACGCCGCCGCCGAAGCCCACCTTCCCGCGCGTCGTGCCGCCGCGGCCGACGCAGCCGCCGCCGCAGTCGCCTGCCCCGCAACAGCAGCCGCCGCAGAAGCAGGACGGGTCGCCGGCTTGATCCGGCGCCGGTTCGTCGCCATCTTGGTCATTCCTGACCCCGATTCCGCACCGAGCCGCCGATGCCCAGTTTGATCCTGTTGATGATTGCCGGTGCGTTCGCCTACGCGTTCTGGAATTCCTCGCGCGCCGCGGCCGAGCGCGCCATCGAACTGGGCCGCAACGCGTGTCGCGCCGCCGACGTGCAGTGGCTGGACCAGGCGGTGCATGCCAGCGGCATCCGCGTGTGCCGCAAGGACAACGGCTGGCTGGGCTGGGAGCGCACCTACCGCTTCGAGTACTCGTACGACGGCATCGACCGCCATACCGGGCGGATGGTGCTGCGCGGCGACGAACTCGTGGCCTTCGTCGGCCCCTCGGCCGCGCGCATCAGTGAAATCCGGCGCAGCGTGGATACCAGCGGCGCCGAGGATGTGTAGAAACGAAATCGCCGCCCGGGGGCGGCGATTTCCTACTTGACCACCCGAAGGTGCGGGCGACCGCTCGGCTTGGGCGGGGTGTCGTCCGGGGTCGGCGTGTCATCCGGCGGCAGGGTGTCGTCCGGGCTCGGCTCGTGGCCGGGAATGTCATCCGGCAGCGCCATGCCCTGCCCGGTTTCGCGGGCGTAGACGGCCAGCACGGCCGAGATCGGCACCTGCACCGGGTAGCTGGTGCCCGAGAAGCGGGTCGAGAAGCTCACGCTGTCATTGTCGATGTGCAGCTGCACCACCGCGCGCTCGGCAATGTTGAGGACCACGCGACCGTCCTTCACCGCGCTCTGCGGCACCTGCACGCCGGGCATGCCGGCGTCGACCAGGATATGCGGGGTCAGGTCGTTGTCGTTGATCCATTCCACCAGCGCCCGCAAGAGGTAGGGGCGATGGCTGGTCATGCGGAAAGTGTCTTCAGTCATTGTGGGGTGCCGCGGAAATGTGACAAGTGTACGCGCCCACCCGTGCAGCGGTCAGCATGCACGTCCCCCGGCGTAAAGCGCCGATGCAGCGAACCGCCGGTCAGACCGGCAGGTCGCGCAGCTTCTTTTCCTGGTCGGTCAGGCTGCGGATGAAGCCCGGGTGGCGGAAAATGCGGTTGCCGTAATCCTCGATGGACTTGCCATCCTTGGGCAGCGGCACGTCCAGCGACTGCAGGCGCCAGATGATCGGCGCCATGGCGCAATCGGCCAGGCTCATTTCCGGGTTGAGGAAGAACTTGCTGGCCTTGAACAGCGGCACCGCGCTGGTCAGCAGTTCCTTCAACCGCTTGCGCCCGGCCTCGGCCTGGGTCTTGTTGCCCAGCTGGATCGCCTGTACCTGCGGTACCCAGTCGTGTTCGATGCGCAGCATCGCCAGCCGGATCCGCGCACGCGAGAGCGGATCCACCGGCATCAGCGGCGGATGCGGGTAGCGCTCGTCGAGGTATTCGCTGACCACCGAGGCCGCGTACAGCACCAGCTCGCGCTCCACCAGCGTGGGCACCGAGTGGTATGGATTGAGGTCGATCAGATCCTCGGGCGGATTCTGCGGGTCGACGGGCACGAAATCGTAGGTAACGCCTTTGGCCGCCAGCACCAGGCGCACGCGATGGCACAGCACGTCGTCGTTCGAGGAAAACAGCGTCAGGGTGTTCCGCATGCGTACGCTCGCCGCCATCAAAGGCTCTCCAGCGATCGGTATCCGCCGGTCGCATCGGCGCTGCCGGCCCATTGCCGACAGTCGTCACAGTACCCGAGTGTGCAACTGCCCATCACAAAAGCCAATAGGCCGATCGACTTACTCCGTATCGATCAATGCACGTCCTTCCAGTACTCCTTCTTCAGCAGGTAGGCCAGGAAGGTCAGCAGTGCCAGGAACAGGATCACCCACACGCCCAGCTTCTGCCGCTTCAGCGCCGCCGGTTCACCCGCGTACTCCAGGAAGTTGGTGATGTCCCGCACCGCCTGGTCGTACTGCCCCGGGTCAATATTGCCGGGCTGTGCCAGCGTGAGTCCGGTCACCGGCGCGTCGGCACCCGGCGCTTCCGGCTTGCCGTGCACGGCGTGCTGCAAGCCCTGCATCTCCCACAGCGGGTTGGGCATGGAGGCGTTGGGGAACAGCGCGTTGTTCCAGCCCAGCGGGCGGCTGGTGTCCACGTAGAACGACTTCAGGTAGGTGTAGACCCAGTCACTGCCGCGCACCCGCGAGATCAGGCTGAGGTCCGGCGGCATCTTGCCGAACCACTTTTCGGCTTCCGCCTTGGGCATCGTCACCGGTACCGGCTCGCCGATCGGCACGCCGGTGAAGTTGAGGTTGTTCATGACCTCTTCTTCGCTCAGCCCCAGGTCCTGCGCCATCCGCGAATAGCGCAGGTACTTGAGCGCGTGGCAGCCGGAGCAGTAGTTCATGTAGAGCTGCGCACCGCGCTGCAGCGAGGCGCGGTCGCCCAGGTCGTTACCCGCCTGCAGGGTCTTGCCGCCCTCGGCGGCGCCGGCCACGGCGCTGGACAGCAGCAGGGCGGCCGCGCAGGCCAGCCGTACAATCCAGTGGTCAGTCATGCGTGGTCACCCGGTCCGGTACCGGCAAGGTCCTGTCCAGCTTGGTCCATAGCGGCATGGTGATGAAGAAGGCGAAGTACAGGAAGGTCAGCACACGGCCGACGTAGGTTTCATGCGCATCGGTACCGGGCCCGGAACCGATCACGCCCAGCCAGATGAAGCACACCGCGAACACGCCCAGCAGCGCGCGCGACAGCCAACCGCGGTAGCGGTAGGACTTCACCCGTGCCTTGTCCAGCCACGGCACCAGGAACAGGATGGCGATCGCCGAGAACATCACGATCACGCCGCCCAGCTTGTTGGGCACCACGCGCAACATGGCGTAGTACGGCGTGTAGTACCACACCGGCTTGATGTGCTCCGGCGTGACCAGGCGGTTGGCCTCGGTGAAGTTGTCGTGCTCCAGGAACAGGCCGCCGAAGCCCGGTGCGAAGAAGATGATGAAGGCGGCGATGATCAGCAGGAAGCCGGCGCCCACCCCGTCCTTGAGCGTGTAGTACGGGTGGAACGGAATGCCGTCGGTGGGCGCGGTGGCCGACCAGCGGTTGCCCTTGGGCCCCTTCTTGATCTCCACGCCATCGGGGTTGTTCGAACCCACTTCATGCAGCGCGCCCAGGTGCAGCACCACCAGCAGCAGCAGCACCAGCGGCAGCGCGATCACGTGCAGGGCGAAGAACCGGTTGAGGGTGGCATCGCTGGGCAGGTAGTCGCCCATGATCCATTCGGTCAGCCCGTTGCCGATCACCGGAATGGCGCCGAACAGCGAGATGATCACCTTGGCGCCCCAGAACGACATCTGGCCCCACGGCAGCACGTAACCCATGAAGGCTTCGGCCATCAGCACCAGGTAGATCAGCATGCCCAGGATCCACACCAGCTCGCGCGGCTTCTGGTAACTGCCGTACATCAGGCCGCGGAACATGTGCAGGTAGACCACGATGAAGAACAGCGAGGCCCCGGTGGAATGCATGTAGCGGATCAGCCAGCCCCACTCCACGTCACGCATGATGTATTCGACGGAGTTGAACGCTTCCAGCGCACTGGTCTTGTAGTGCATGGTGAGGAAGATGCCGGTCACGATCTGGTTGACCAGGATCAGCAGTGCCAGCGAACCGAAGTAGTACCAGAGGTTGAAGTTCTTCGGCGCGTAGTACTCGCTGACGTGCTTGCGGTACACCGGCATCAGGCCGGGCGCACGCGCGTTGACCCAGTCGGCGACGCCGGTGGCGGTACGGGTAAGGATGTTGGCCATGATCAGGCTGCCCCCTGCGGATCGACGCCGATGATGATGGTGCTGTCGTCCTGGTAATGGTGCGGCGGCACCAGCAGGTTGATCGGCGCCGGGACGCCATCGAAGACGCGGCCGGACATGTCGAAGCGGGATTTATGGCACGGGCAGAAGTAGCCGCCCTTCCATTCCGGATCGAACGGCTCGGGGCGGATCTCGGCCACCATCTCGGGCGAACAGCCCAGGTGGGTGCACAGCCCGACCAGCACCGAGACCTCGGCCTTGATCGAGCGGAATTCGGGGTTTTCCTTGAGCACGTAGACCGGCTGCTGGTCCGCGTTGCTGGACTCGGGATCCTTCAGGCGTCCGTCCAGCCCATGCAGCGCTTCGAGGATCGCCTTGGAACGCTTGACGATCCAGATCGGCTGTCCACGCCACTCCATGACCAGTCGCTGGCCTTCCTGCAGGGCGCTGATGTCGGCAAGCACAGGGGCACCGGCCAGTTTGGCGCGGGCGCTGGGATTCCATGACTTGATGAACGGAACTGCTGCGAAACCGACGCCGACTGCTCCCACCACTGCGGTGGTTGCTGAAAGAAATCGTCGACGTCCAGTGTTGACTGGATCGTTTACCCCATCGTTGGCCATCCGGCACTCCGATATTGATTTAGGTAGCTTGAGGCTGCCAGTAGACCGGTGGGGGCCAGTCCACGATGAATCGTGATCGACTATAGCGGAACCTGACTCGGCGACACAATGGCGCTGAAGGCGGCGTTGGCGATGATGCAGCGGCTACTGCGTGGACGCAGTGGCACCACGGTAGCGGTCGGCCAGCAGGGCCACACGCTTCACGTAGTACTGCGTCTCGCTGTAGGGCGGCACGCCGCCATGACGATCCACCGCGCCCTCGCCTGCGTTGTAGCCGGCAGCGGCCAGGGTCAGGTTGCCGTTGAAACGCTTGAGCAGCCACGACAGATACTGCACGCCGCCGCGGATGTTCTGCGCCGCATCATAGGAATCGGTGACGCCGAAGCGGCGCGCGGTGGGCGGCATCAGCTGCATCAGGCCCTGTGCGCCAGCGCGGCTGAGCGCGGTCGGGTTGTAGGCCGATTCGGCATGGATGATGGCGCGGACGACCGCTTCTTCCACCCCGAACTCGCGCGCGGCCGCCGCGATCTCCGCCTGGAAGGCCGTGGTGTTGAGCCGGATCGAACCGAAGTTCACGCCCGGATTGGCACCGCAGGCGTAGCAGCGCTCGATGAAGCTGTAATGGATGGTGCGGACCTGGCCCAGGCTGGCCATCTGCGCGGGCCGGCGGCTGGTGTAATGCCGCACGCCATCCTTCATATAGGAGTAGACCTGCCCGTTGACCACCCGCTGCGCCTTGCCAGTGCGGGCCGCCGGCGCAGGCGCGGCCGTAAGCACGGTGGCGGCCTGGGCGGGTGCCGGGGTCGGAGCCAGCGCAGTGCCGGACGCGGCACCGTCCTGGACCGGCGCAGCGGTTGCCACGACCGCAGGGGCGGGCGCAGGGGCCGGAGACGGTGGCGGAACGTAACGGCGCGGGGCGCTGCGGTCGGGACGGTAGTTGCTGACCACGCTGCAGCTGGTGCCGGCAACGCGCTTGCTCACATAGCTGGGAATGCCGTCCGCGCCGACGCACTTGTACAGGGTGCCCGCACTGGCCGGCACAGCGGTCAGCGCAGCCAAGGCCAGCGCAGCGATCCCCAAGATCCCCTTCATGGGGCGGAGTGTCCCCGTTTCGCGCGCCGTTGCCAAGCCTTTGACGCTGAGGTAACCACCGGACCAGTGCCTACGTCACGGATTCACGCCGCCGACAGGGGGCAGCCACGCAGGGCGTGGCTCTACGCCCACCGTGCCCGGGTAGAGCCACGCCCTGCGTGGCTGTCGTCCGGCCCGGGGTACAATGCGC
>NZ_JASCOP010000184.1:0-5899 GCF_029959395.1 Stenotrophomonas sp. PS02300 | reverse complement strand
TTCAGGGGGGGGGTCTAGGGCTGGGGGCATAGGCACGGGGAATACGAAACCCGGGGCGTGCCGGGGTGGAGCGGATCGGGCCGCACGTGGCGGCCCGACCGTCAGGCGTCGATGCGTTTGGAACCGACTTCCAGGCCCGACTTCAGGCTGGCTTCGACGAATTCGTCGAGGTCGCCATCGAGCACCTTCTGGGTGTCCGAACGCTCAATGCCGGTGCGCAGGTCCTTGATGCGGCTCTGGTCGAGCACGTAGTTGCGGATCTGGCTGCCCCAGCCGATGTCGGACTTGGTCGCTTCCACCGCATCGCGCTCGGCATTGCGCTTCTGGATTTCCAGCTCGTACAGCTTGGCGGCCAGCATCTTCATCGCGTTGTCGCGGTTCTGGTGCTGGCTGCGGCCAGTCTGGCAGGCCACGACCGTATTGGTCGGGATGTGCGTGATGCGCACCGCCGATTCGGTCTTGTTGACGTGCTGGCCACCGGCGCCGGACGAACGGTACACGTCGGTACGCAGGTCGGCCGGGTTGATGTCGATCTCAATGTTGTTGTCGACTTCCGGCGACACGAACACCGAGGTGAAGCTGGTGTGGCGGCGGTTGTCCGAATCGAACGGCGACTTGCGCACCAGGCGGTGCACGCCGGTTTCGGTCTTCAGCCAGCCGTAGGCATAGTCGCCTTCCACGCGCAGCGTGGCCGACTTGATGCCGGCAACATCGCCACCGGACACTTCCATCAGTTCGGTCTTCCAGCCGCGCGATTCGCACCAGCGCAGGTACATGCGCAGCAGGATTTCGGCCCAGTCCTGGGCTTCGGTGCCACCGGCACCGGCCTGGATGTCGACGAACGCCGGGGCGTTGTCCATCTTGCCGGAGAACATGCGCTGGAATTCCAGCTGTTCCACGTGCTTCTGGTACTTGTCCAGGTCGGCGACCACGGCCAGGGCGGTATCTTCGTCCTGTTCGCTTTCAGCCAGTTCCAGCAGTTCGCCGGATTCGGCCAGGCCATCCAGGATGGTGGCGATGCCGCCCACGGTCTTTTCCAGGCTGGAACGCTCGCGGCCCAGGGTCTGGGCATATTCGGCGTTGTTCCAGATATCGGGGTTTTCCAGTTCCCGGGTTACTTCTTCCAGACGCTCTTTCTTGGCGTCGTAGTCAAAGATACCCCCTGAGCGAGAGCACGCGATCGGTGAGATCGGTGATTCGCTGGCGCACGGGATTGAGCTCGATCATATCGGCGGTAATGAAGGCTTGGGACAAGACCGGAATTGTAGCCCAGAGCGCTTGTTCATGTTGCTGTCGGCGTCGCGGCAGGCTCGGCCGGTGCGGGCCCCTGCCCCAGTGCGGCACGCAGCACCGGCAGCTGGCGGCGGCTGCACGGCAGCATGCTGCCATCCTTCAGGTGTGCCCGGGCCTCCCCGCTGTCCAGCGGCTCGATGGAGACCAGGAAGCCCAGGTTGAGCACGTAGCTGCGGTGGATGCGCACGAACCGGGCCGGGTCCAGCTGTGCCTCCAGCGTCGCCATCGTGCTGCGCAGCGGGTACTCATGACCGCGCACGTGCAGGTTCATGTAGTTGCCGGCGGCCTGGGCGTACTCGATGTCCGCGGTGGCCACCAGGAAATCCCGGCCCAGCTTGCGCACCAGGAAACGCTGCGGGCGCTCGACCGGCTCTTCCGGCGGGGCATCGTCGGGCGCGGCCAGCAGGTGCGCCTCGCCCTGCCGGCGGCGGCCGAACCAGCTGAAGAAGTGCTCCAGCGCCACGAAGCTGAAGAACGCGCGCACGTCCTTGAGGTACTCGTACAGGATCCGGGTCGGCCAGGCCGAGCCGTCCACGTAGTGCTCGCCCACGCTGGCATAGGCCAGGTGGCGCAGCAGCATCATCCCGGCCACGTGCAGCAGCGACCAGCCCACGCTGGCCAGCAGGTACAGCGGCAGCCGCCGCTTCCAGGTATCGGCATGCAGCGGCCAGCGCTGGCAGCCCCACCACAGCAGCGGCAGGGTCAGCAGGATCATGCCGGCGCTGCTCAGCTCCCACGTCATCGGCTCCCACAGCGCCAGCGCCTCACCCCGGCGCTGGGCATCCATCACCTCGACCACGGCATTGGCCACGCCGCTGCCGAGCAGGATGGCGGCCCAGACCAGCAGGCGGCTGGTGGGCCGCCAGCGCGGGGAACTTCGGTGGGGCACGTTCGGGTCCATGCATCGGGCGCCGGGGAATCAGCGCCCGATTCTACGGGCTGCGGCTCAGCGCACGTCGAACTCGCCCACCAGCACGGTGTCGGCACTGTCCTTCAGGCGCATGGTCACCTGCTGGTCCTGCTGGCGGCGGCTGCCCCAGTGCGTGCTCAGGCGCAGGGTCAGCGTGGTGGCCCCGGTCACCAGCTGCTCGCGGCTGCCGAAGTAGTTCGCCTCCACCTTGTAGCGGCCGGGCTTGGCCTGGCGCAGCGAGAACTGTTCCGGACCGTAGCCGCCGGTGAAGTCGCGCGACATCTGCCCGCCCTGCCAGGTCAGCCGGTTGCCGTAGTAGGCGCGCTCGCCGTTGGGGTCGGTCACCCACAGGTCCATGTCGCTGTTGTCGCTGTCCCAGCTCAGCACCACGCGCAGGTCCAGCGGCATCGGCCGGCGCAAGCGCGGGTCCACCGCGCGGGCATCCACCCCGGTGCGCGCCACCAGCGTGGTCAGCTCATCCAGCGCGATCAGCGAGATGCCGTCGAAGCGTTCGTCCCACGGCCGCACCACCACCTCGTTGAACGCGGCCAGCGCCGCCTGCGGCTGGTTGTCCGCTTCCAGCGCCAGGGCCAGGTCACGGAAGCTCTGCGGCTCCTCCTCGCCCAGCGCCAGCACGTCACGGAACACCGGCACAGCCAACGCCGGTGCCTTGGCCTGCATCAGCCGGTAGCCCAGCACGCGCAGCACGTGGCGGTTTTCCAGCTGCATCTCGGCCAGGTTGGACAGCACCCGCAGCGCCAGGTCGCGCTGGCCGTGGGCGAACAGGATGTCGGCCACGTCGAGGTAGAAGGCGCTGCTGTCGGCGTGCTGATCGCGTTCCTGCAGGTACAGGGCGTACACCGCCTCCGGCCGTGCCGCGCGCAACCGGCGTGCGTAGGCCGAGTCCGGTGCCCAGGCGGCGACGGTGATGCGCAGCGCGCCCTGGTTTGCCCGGTCATCGGCATCGGTTTCCACCGCCATATCGGCTGCAGCATCGGCCTGCGTGCGCCGGGACGCGGTGAGCTCCACGCGATCCAGCGCGGTGGACGCGGCCTCCGCCCGCTCGCGCTGCGCGCTTTCGGCGGCCAGCATCATGGCCGGCGCGGGCGGTGCCGGTGCGGCGGCCGGCATCGGTGCCATCAACTGCTTGCTCGACGCCGCCGCCGGGGGTGCGCCTTTTGGCCAGGCCCGGTTCCACCATTGCTCGCGTTCGGCGAACTGCAGGGCCAGCTTGTCCAGGCGCGCGCGGCGAGCGCCGGCCTCGTCATCCAGCGTCACCGCGTGCAGGCGGTCGTAGTCCTGCTGCAGCGGTCCAGCCGGGCGGATGCCATAGCGCAGGTAATCGTCCAGCGTTTCCAGCACCAGCAGCGAGGTATCGGCGCCGACCAGCCCAAAGCGCTGGGACAGCGCCTGGATCGCGCCACGGTTGCCCACCGGGTCTGCGGCCAGTTCGCGGCCCCGGGCCTCCGCCCAGGCATGGGCGACCAGCGCACCACCGGTATCGCGCGCCTGCGCCAGCGGAATCGTCAGCGCCTGCCGCGTGCCGTCTGCAGCCGGCAGTTGCACCCGCAGTACGCCGTCTGCGTGCTGCATGCGGGCCAGCACGCGCACCCAGCCCTGGTCGGCGCGTTCGGCATCCACGATCAGGTCGGCCAGCCCATCGCCTTCGGCCTGCACGTTGCCCGGGTTGTCGCGCAGCAGGCGTGTCGTCATGGACGCCACATCCTGGCTGCCGTTCACCACCAGCAGCTGCCCCTGCGCTGCACGCGCCCACGCACGCAGCCGGTCGCTGTCGGTGCGTGCACCGGCACCGCTGAGCGCATACAGGCGCTGGTTCGCACGCAATGCGGGGCGGTCGCGCCTGGCGTAGTTGGCCAGCCCATCGCTGACCAGCAGGTACTCGTCGATGTCGGCTTGCGCGGTCCAGTCACCCAGCGCACTCGCGCCGTCGTAGGCCAACGCCTCCAGGTACCGGCGCAATGCGCTCCAGTCACCGTTGCGGATGGCGAAGCGACGGATCGGCTCGGCGCGGTCACGCAGCACGGTCAGCTGCACCTCGCCGTTGCCGATGGCGCCGAAGTAGCGCTCCAGCACCGCAAGCTCCGCTGCAGTGTCGCGATTCCGCCCGGAGCCGGATGCATCCCAGAGCAGGCCCACACGATGGGGCAAGGCGCGTTGGCGGGTCTGCACCGGCACAGGCACCTGCACCATCACATAGCGCTCGTCATCGAAGCCACCCCGCACCGCATCCACCCCGCGCGGCAGTGGCAGGGTCCAGCCCAGTTGATCCGGCAGCTGCCCACCGCTGCCCTGCCACTCGGCGCGCCAGGCACCGTCGCGCAGCGCCAGGGCCAGCGTCGGCGGTCCGTGAATCACCGGCACGCCGGTAGCGATCGCATCCAGGCGCAGCTGTACCGACCTGGCCTGCCCCACGAACTGCAACGGCAGGGTCCAGCGCAGGCCCTCCCTGCTCACCGGCAGCGCCTCACGCACGGTCAGTGCCACCCGACGCGTGCCCAGCGCAGGAATGGGGTAGATCCGCAGGCGGAACTGGTTGCCCGCCGTCTGCTCCAACAGGCCCGGATCGACCCGGCGCCGCTCGATCGCCTCGAACACCTGGCGTCCCTGCGCCTTGGGCACGGGCACCGCATCGCGCAGCACGCCATCGATATCCAGGGAGAAGGCGGTTACCTGCTGGCCTTCGGCCAACGGGAATTCCAGCGCGCCTTCCAGCACGCGCCGGTTCGGGTTGCGGAACACCAGTTCGATGCGGGTTTCGGCCAGGCCGGCCGCCACATGGCTGTCGATGCGCGCCTGTTCCAGCTGCACCGACTGTTCCGCACCGGCCACCTTCAGCAGCGGCTCGACCAGGCGTTGCGCTGCCGCCGTCGGCATACCCGCTCCCCCACCCACCCACAGCAACAACCCCAATCCGATACCGCGCAGCACGCTGTCCATGTGACGCTCCTGATCCGATGACGAAGGGTTGAACGCACCAGCACCGGAAACGGGGTTGGACAGCACGCCCCCCGCTGGTCCACGATCCCTCCCCCATGGAATGTTGTCGAAGAAGGATGTCCGCATGCGCCTGCCCCTGATCCCCCTGCTGCTCGCCGGCCTGTTCCCTGCCGCGCGCGCTGCACCGGCCAGCGCGATTACTCCCGGCGTGGCATTCAGCCATGAGGACTGGACGCTGGCGTGCGACAATACCCGCACCTGCAGGGCCGCCGGCTACCAGGACGAGGACGCCGGCGGCGACCCCGTCTCCGTACTGCTCACCCGACGTGGCGGCCCGGACCAGCCGATCGGGGCCGAGCTGATGCTGGGCGAGTACGAGGAAAGCGACCTGCCGGCCACCGTCACGCTGCGCATCAACGGCACCGCGCTGGGCACCGTGGCGGACACCACCCGCTTCTCTGCGGCGCAGGTGACGGCACTCCTCAAGGCCCTGGTGAAGGACAGCCGCATCGAGCTGATCGGCGACAACGGCCGCCAGTGGACCCTGTCCGACCGCGGTGCATCGGCGGTGCTGCTGAAGATGGACGAGTTCCAGGGCAGGCTCGGCACGCCGGGCGCGATCCTGCGCAAAGGCAGCCGCGCCGAAGCCAGCGTGCCGGCCTCGCTGCCGGTACCGGTGGTGACCCTGCCCCGGCGGGGGGGCGGCGGGCCCCCCCCGCCCCCGCCCCCCCGCGGGCG
>NZ_JASCOP010000183.1:0-5900 GCF_029959395.1 Stenotrophomonas sp. PS02300 | reverse complement strand
CTATTGGCACTACGCGCCTTCTGCTGCCCCACGCCGCCTCCGTCGGCTCAGTGGGCCGGCTGACGGCCGGCGCTACCGGGTACCGGCATCGATCTCCGCGACGGTTTCCCGACGCCGGGGTTCCGTCACCCGCCGAGCGTCGCCTTGACGCAGCGGCATTCCGTCACATTGCGCATGTAACCGGTTGCGCCGCAGGCCTTCACACCGCGTCATCACCACATCGCTGAACCACTCAGCCGTTTCGGCACGGGGCTTGCAACGTCATCACTCGAAACCCCCAAACAGCCGGAACGTTCCAGATGTCACACTCCGTCACCTCGATTCTTTCCCAGATCCGCACCTACCAGACCCAGGTAGGCCAGTCCGTCGAGACCCCCCAGACCAACGCCCTGCAAGGGCTGCCGGGGATGCAAGGGCTGGTGGCACCGCAGGACGTGCAGGGCCCGAGCTTCACCGAGACCCTGCGTGGCGCGATCGCCGGCGTCAACGAGGCGCAGCAGAAATCCGGCGCCCTCGCCCGCGCCTTCGAACTGGGTGAACCCGGCGCCGACCTGGCCAAGGTGATGGTCGCCTCGCAGCAGTCCCAGATCGCCTTCCGCGCCACCGTGGAAGTCCGCAACCGTCTCGTCCAGGCTTACCAGGACGTGATGAACATGCCGCTGTAAGGATAGAAACGCATGGCCCTGTCGCTCACCAAGGAATCCCTGAACGCCGAAAAGGCGGGCCAGTGGTTCGACCGGCTGCAAAGCCTGCAGATCACCCGTCGGCTTGGCCTGATGGCGATGATCGCCGTGGCCGTTGCGGCAGGCCTGTTCGTGTTCTTCTGGTCGCAGAAGCCGGGGATGGTGCCGCTGTACACCGGCTTGGACCAGAAGGCCACCGCCGAAGCCACCGACCTGCTGCGTGCGGCGCAGATTCCGTTCGAGCTGGACCCCGCCACCGGCGGCATCACCGTGCCGGAAAAGAACCTGCACGATGCGCGGCTGAAGCTGGCCGGTTCCGGCCTGACCGACAGCGGCCGCCTGGGCTTCGAGCTGATGGAGCGCGACCCCGGCTTCGGCGTCAGCCAGTTCATGGAAAACGCCCGCTACCAGCACTCGCTGGAAACCGAGCTGTCGCGCACCATCAACACCCTGCGCCCGGTGCGCGATTCACGCGTGCACCTGGCCATTCCCAAGCCCAGCGCCTTCACCCGCCAGCGCGACGTGGCCAGCGCCTCGGTGGTGCTGGAGCTGCGCGGTGGCCAGCAGCTGGAACGCGGCCAGATCGACGCCATCGTGCACATGGTGGCCGCCAGCATTCCCGACCTGGCCGCCGAGCGCGTCACCGTGGTCGACCAGAGCGGCCGCATGCTCAGCGTGTCCGACCCCAACAGCGAAGCGGCGGTCAATGCCGCCCAGTTCGACCAGGTACGCCGCCAGGAAACCTCGTTCAACCAGCGCATCCGTGAACTGCTCGAGCCGATGACCGGCCCGGGCCGGGTCAACCCGGAAGTCAGCGTGGACATGGACTTCTCGGTCACCGAAGAAGCCCGTGAGCTGTACAACGGCGAGCCGCAGAAGCTGCGCAGCGAACAGACCAGCGAAAACAGCACCAGCACCCCCGGCCCGCAGGGCGTACCGGGTGCGGCCAGCAACACCCCGCCTGGCCCGGCTGCCGCGCCGGCTACTGCCGCCACGCCGACCGAAACCGCGCGCAACGCCACCCGCAACTACGAGCTGGACCGCACCCTGCAGCACACCCGCCAGCCGGCCGGCCGCATCAAGCGCGTCTCGGTGGCGGTACTGCTGGACAACGTGCCGCGCCCCGGCGCCAACGGCAAGACCACCGAACAGCCGTTGTCGGCGGCCGAGCTCACCCGCGTCGAAGCACTGGTGAAGCAGGCGGTGGGCTTCGATGCCGAGCGCGGCGACACCGTGTCGGTGATGAACGCCCCGTTCGTGCGTGAAGTCACCCCGGTCGAAGGCCCCAAGTGGTGGGAACTGCCACAGGTGCAGGACGGCCTGCGCCTGCTGCTTGGCGCCATCGTGGTGCTGGCGCTGGTGTTCGGCGTACTGCGCCCGGCGCTGCGCTCGATCACCGGCACGCCGAAGAAGCTCGGCAAGGACGACAGCCTGGAACCGCACAGCGCCGACGTGCAGCTGGTGGACGATGGCGAAGGCCTGCCCCAGCTCGGTTCGGACCGGGTACACCTTTCAGGCCAAGAGCCGCTGGCGTTGCCGGTGGACTCCTACGAGGAACGACTGCGCATGGCGCGTGAAGCTGTAAAGACCGATTCCAAGCGCGTGGCCCAGGTGGTCAAGGGCTGGGTGGCCAATGATTGATCCCGCCGCCCCCCCGGCCCCCCTCAGCGGCGTGCAGCGCGCCGCCGTGCTGCTGCTGTCCCTGGGTGAAGTGGAAGCGGCCGACGTGCTGCGCCACATGGAACCCAAGGAAGTGCAGAAGATCGGCATCGCCATGGCGACCATGAGCGACATCACCCGCGAGCAGGTTGAACGGGTGATGGACCAGTTCAGCACCGAACTGGGTTCCAAGACCTCGCTCGGCGTCGGCTCGGACGACTACATCCGCAACATGCTGGTGCAGGCGCTGGGCACTGAAAAGGCCGGTAACCTGATCGACCGCATCCTGCTCGGCCGCAACACCACCGGCCTGGACGCGCTGAAGTGGATGGACCCGCGTGCGGTGGCCGACCTGGTCCGCAACGAGCACCCGCAGATCATCGCCATCGTGATGGCCCACCTGGAAACCGACCAGGCCGCCGACGCGCTCAAGCTGCTGCCCGAACGCACCCGGGTCGACGTGCTGCTGCGCATCGCCACCCTGGACGGCATTCCGCCGAACGCGCTGAACGAGCTCAACGAAATCATGGAGCGCCAGTTCGCCGGCAACCAGAACCTGAAGTCGTCCAACATCGGCGGCGTGCAGTGCGCGGCCAACATCCTCAACTTCATGGACAGCGGCCAGGACCAGGCCATCCTGGGCGAAATTTCCCGTATAGATGCGCCGCTGAGCGCGCGCATCCAGGAAAAGATGTTCGTGTTCGACGACCTGATCGACCTGGAAGACCGCGAACTGCAGCTGGTACTGCGCGAAGTCAGCGGCGAACGCCTGGGCCTGGCCCTGCGCGGCGCCGACATCAAGGTACGCGACAAGATCACCCGCAACATGTCCCAGCGTGCCGCCGAAATCCTGCTGGAAGACATGGAAGCACGCGGTCCGGTGCGCCTGTCGGACGTGGAAACCGCGCAGCGCGAGATCCTGGCCATCGTCAAGCGCATGGCCGATGAAGGCACCGTCACCATCGGCGGCAACGCGGAGGCCATGCTGTGAACCACGCCGTGCGCTGGCTTGCCCCGGACCTGCTGGCGGCCCCTGCCGCCCCCCAGGACGACCATTACGACCTCGACGAACCGGTCGCCGAACACGAGCCCGAACCGCTGCTGCAGCTGCCCACCCTGGAGGAAATCCAGGCGATCCAGGACGCCGCGGAAAAGGACGGCTTCGAACAGGGCCATGCCGACGGCCAGGCCCAGGGCCAGGCCGAAGTGCGTCGCCTGGTCGCCCAGATCGAAGGCATCCTCGACAACTTCGGCCGCCCGCTGGCGCGGCTGGAAAACGAAGTGGTGGCCGCGCTCGGCGAACTGGCCGTGCGCATTGCCGGCACCCTGGTCGGCCGCGCCTACGAGGCCGACCCGGCCCTGCTCGCGCAGCTGGTCGGCGAAGCGGTGGACGCAGTGGGCGGTGCCAACCGCGAGGTCGAAGTGCGCCTGCACCCCGACGACATCGCCGCACTTGCTCCGCTGCTGCAGCTCTCGCCCACCCAGCGCCTCACCGCCGACCTCACCCTGAGCCGTGGCGACCTGCGCGTGCACGCCGAAGCCGTGCGCATCGACGGCACCCTCGAAGCGCGCCTGCGCGGCGCGCTGGATGCGGTGCTGCGCAAATCCGGAGCCAGCGCATGAACACCGAACCCCTGCCCCCGCCGGCGGCGGACTGGTCGGCCGCACGCAACCTGCGCTTGGCCGCGCGCCTGGACGGCATCCAACCCGATGGCGCACACGGCCGTGGCCTGATCCGCGAAGGCGTACTGCGCCGCGCGGTCGGCCTGACCCTGGAAGCGGTTGGCTGCGAATCGCCGATGGGCGCCAGCTGCAAGGTTGAAGTCGCCGACGGCGGCTGGGTCGATGCCGAAGTGGTCGGCTTCGCCGGCGAGCGCACCTACCTGATGCCCAGCGCCGAACTGCACGGCCTGCTGCCCAACGCCCGCGTGGTGCCCTCGCTGGGCCGTGGCGGCGTCGAAGTCGGCGAAGGCCTGCTCGGCCGTGTCATCGACAGCGACGGCGTACCGCTGGACGGCAAGGGCCCGATCCGCGCCGAAGGCACCGTCGGCATGGCCGGCGTCTCGATCAACCCGCTCGCCCGCGAACCGATCACCCAGCCGCTCGACGTCGGCGTGCGCGCCATCAACGCCCTGCTGCCGATCGGCCGTGGCCAGCGCGTGGGCCTGTTCGCCGGTTCCGGCGTCGGCAAGTCCACCCTGCTCGGCATGATGACCCGCTACACCGCCGCCGACGTGATCGTGGTCGGCCTGATCGGCGAACGTGGCCGCGAAGTGCGCGACTTCGTCGAAAGCACCCTCGGCGAAGAAGGTCTGCGCCGCGCCGTGGTGGTGGCCAGCCCGGCCGACCGCCCGCCGCTGGCCCGCCTGCACGGCGCCTACCGCGCCACCGCCATTGCCGAATGGTTCCGCGACCAGGGCCTGAACGTGCTGCTGCTGATGGACTCGCTGACCCGCTTCGCCCAGGCCCAGCGCGAAATCGGCCTGTCCGTCGGCGAACCGCCGACCACCCGCGGCTACCCGCCCTCGGTGTTCGCCAAGCTGCCCGCCCTGGTCGAACGCGCCGGCAACGGCGCCAAGGGCCGCGGCTCCATCACCGCCTTCTACACCGTGCTGACCGAAGGCGACGACCCGCAGGACCCGATCGCCGACGCCGCCCGCGCCATCCTCGACGGCCACATCCTGCTCTCGCGCCGCGTGGCCGACAGCGGCCTGTACCCCGCCATCGACGTCGAATCCTCGGTCAGCCGCGTCGTCACCGAAATCGCCGACGAACCCTGGCGCCTGCGCATCCGCAAGCTCAAGCGCCTGGTCTCGGCCTACTCCAGCAACCGCGACCTGATCGCCATCGGCGCCTACCAGCGCGGCAACGATCCGGCCACCGACGAAGCACTGGAACGCTGGTCGGACATCGTCGATTTCCTCGGCCAGGACGTCGGCAAAGCCGCCGACCTGCCGCACAGCCAGGCCGCGCTCAAGCGCCTGGTGGAACCTGAGGGCTAAACCATGCAATCCAAGCGCATCGATCCCCTGCTCAAGCGGGCCCAGGACCACGAAGACGAAGTCGCCCGCGACCTCGCCGAGCGCCAGCGCGTGCTCGACACCCACCTCTCGCGCCTGGAGGAACTGCGGCGCTACGCAGAGGAATACGCCAACGCACAGATGGCCGCCACCAGCCCGGCCCAACTGCTGAACCGCCGCGCCTTCCTCGACCGCCTCGACACCGCCGTCGCCCAGCAGCGCCAGACCGTCGACAGCAACCGCGAAAAAGTCGAGGCCGAACGCGCCCGCCTGATCCTGGCCAGCCGCGACAAAGCCGTGCTCGAACAGCTTGCCGCCAGCTACCGCGCCCAGGAAAAGGTCCTGGTCGACCGCCGCGACCAGCGCGAAATGGACGACCTCGGCGCCCGCCGCAGCCGCCTGGCCCGCGCCGAAGACACCGACAGCGGAGACACCCCGTGATGCCCCCCAGCCTGCTCGGCAGCAGCGCCGGCCCCACCGCCAGCAGCAGCGCCCCCCCGACCACGTCCAGCGCGCGCAACACCAGCGGCAGCGACCG
>NZ_JASCOP010000182.1:0-5930 GCF_029959395.1 Stenotrophomonas sp. PS02300 | reverse complement strand
TTTTTTTAAACCCCCCGGCGCCCGCGGCGGCCCCCGCCGGCGGGGCGCCCCCGCGGGCCCCCCCCGAATGCATTGAATCCGCTGCCCACGGCAGCGGGGAGGGAGTTTTCATGTCCATCTTCCGCCACACCCCGCTGGCGCTGCTGCTCAGCGCTGCACTGGCCGCCCCGGCCGCCGCCGAAGGCACCCTGCCCAAGGGCGTCGACCTGACCCTGGATGTCGTTGGCAACGTTGCGTCCAACCCCGTGGGCGGGGTGGAGCAGGGCACCGAAGGCTCGTACTGGATCATGGCCCAGTCGAAGTTCGACCTGGACGCGTTGTTCGGCGTGCACAACACCGACGTGGACGCGCAGTGGGCCTGGTTTGCCGGGCGCAACCTGGCGCGCGAGAAGATCGGCAACTCGATCAGCGCGCAGCAGACCTGGCGGCCGGTGGCCGGTGGCCGCCTGACCCGGCTGACCGTGCGCCACCGCTTCGACAACGGGCTGAGCATCACCGCCGGCCGTGCGCCGGTGAACAGCTACTTCAACAACTCCGCGCTCAACTGCGTGTTCATGAGCAATGCGATGTGCCTCACCCCGTATGGCGCGATCACCGACCTGGGCATTACCGCATTCCCGAACTCGTCCTGGGCCGGCATCCTGCGCTACGACGTGAATGATCGCTGGTACGTGCAGGGCGGGGCGTTCGACTACAACAACGAGCTGAACAAGGCCGGCAGGAACGGCCTGGACTTCTCGGTGGGCGAGGGCACCGGCACCATCACCGCGTATGAGGCCGGCTACCAGACCAGCTTCGCCAACGACCGGCTGCCGCGCACCTACCGCGTGGGCATGTACCGCAACACCGATGGCGGCAAGAGCTCCTACTTCGACGCCAACGGCAACTCGGCCGCGCTGACCGGCAAGCCCACGGTGATGCAGGAGGGCGCACGCGCGGGCTGGTACGCGATGGCCGACCAGACCGTGTGGCGCGGCGAGGGCAAGCGCAACCTGGCGCTGTTCGCCCGCGCCTACGTGAACACCGGCAATGAGGCGCCGGTGGACCAGTTCGCCGCGGTCGGCTTCGTCAAGACCGGCACCTTCGCCGGCCGCGACCAGGACACCCTGGCGATGTTCGTCTCCAATACCCACTTCAGCGATGAGCAGATCGCGTTCCTGCGCGACCGCCGCGCACGCAATGGCGGCAGCGGTGCGCCGAATGCCGACGAGATCATCGCCGAGCTCAGCTATGGCTGGGCGGTGCACAAGGGCATCCGGCTGATGCCCAACCTGCAGTATGTGATCAACCCCGACCCGATCTACGCGCCGACCCGTACCACCGACATTCCCGACGCGCTGATCGTCGGGCTGCGCGTGGATGTTCATTTTGCCCAGCTGTTCGGCTGGTGATTCCTCCCCCACGAGGCCCCCGATGATCATCGATTGCCACGGTCACTACACGACCGCCCCCGCCACCCACGATGCGTTCCGCAAGGCGCAGGTGGCCCATTTCAACGACCCCTCGCTGCCGGCGCCGGTATACCCGGTGATCAGCGACGACGAACTGCGCGACAGCGTGGAAGGCAACCAGCTGCGGCTGCTGCGCGAGCGCGGCGCGGACATGACGATCTTCTCGCCGCGCGCCAGCACCATGGCCCACCACATCGGCGATGAAGCAGTGAGCGCGGAATGGACCCGGCGCTGCAACGACCTGATCGCGCGCGTGGTGGCGCTGTACCCGGAGACCTTCATCGGCGTGTGCCAGCTGCCGCAGTCGCCCGGCGTGCCCATCGCCAACTCGATCGCCGAACTGGAGCGCTGTGTCAACGAGCTGGGCTTTGTCGGCTGCAACCTCAATCCGGACCCTTCTGGCGGCCACTGGAACGGGCTGCCGCTGACCGACCGCGCCTGGTACCCGTTCTTCGAGAAGATGGTGGAGCTGGACGTGCCGGCCATGGTGCATGTCTCGGGCAGCTGCAATGCCAATTTCCACGCCACCGGCGCGCATTACCTCAATGCCGACACCACCGCGTTCATGCAGTTCCTGCAGGGCGACCTGTTCCGTGACTTCCCGGAACTGCGCTTCATCATTCCACACGGCGGCGGCGCGGTGCCCTATCACTGGGGCCGCTTCCGTGGCCTGGCCGACATGCTGGGCAAGCCGCCGCTGAACGAGCATGTGATGAAGAATGTGTTCTTCGACACCTGCGTTTACCATCAGCCGGGTATTGACCTGCTGTTCAAGGTGATCGACATCGACAACATCCTGTTCGGCTCGGAAATGGTCGGCGCGGTGCGTGGCATCGACCCGGAAACCGGGCAGTTTTTCGACGACACCCTGCGCTATGTGGAAGCGCTGGGGCTGTCGGCGGCGGATCGCAGCAAGGTGCTGTCGGGCAATGCGCGCCGGGTGTACCCGCGGCTGGATGCGCAGCTGAAGGCGAGGGGGCTGTAATGGCGAAGTTCGTGAAAGATGCCGATTGGCTGGATTTCTGCCCGGACCCGAGCCGGCCGGTGTTCGTACCGCCGCCGGGCGCGGTGGATGCGCATTGCCACGTGTTCGGCCCGGGGGACCAGTTCCCGTATGCGGCCGAGCGCAAGTACACGCCCTGCGATGCGGGCAAGGCGCAGCTGTTCGCGCTGCGCGATCATCTTGGGTTCGCGCGCAACGTCATCGTGCAGGCGACCTGCCACGGTGCCGACAACCGGGCCCTGGTGGATGCGCTGCGCAGTGCCGACGGCCGCGCGCGCGGCGTGGCCACGGTACGCGATACGGTCACCGACGACGAACTGCGCGAGCTGCATGAGGCCGGTGTGCGCGGGGTGCGCTTCAATTTCGTGAAGCGGCTGGTGGACCCGAAGCCGGATGCGTACTACCACGCCATCATTGAACGGATCGCGCCGCTGGGCTGGCATGTGGTGGTGTATTTCGAGGCGGCGGACCTGGCCGAGCGCTGGGATTTCTTCACGTCGCTGCCGACCACGGTGGTGGTGGACCACATGGGCCGGCCGGACGTGACCCAGCCGGTGGACGGGCCGGAGTTCCAGCGTTTCGTGCGCTTGATGCGCGAGCATCCGAACGTGTGGAGCAAGGTGAGCTGCCCGGAGCGGCTGTCGCAGTCGGGCCCACCGAATTACGACGATGTGGTGCCGTTCGCACGGCACCTGGTGGAGCAGTTCCCGGACCGGGTGCTGTGGGGCACGGACTGGCCGCACCCGAACCTGAAGTCGCACATGCCCGATGACGGCAAGCTGGTGGATTTCATTCCACGGATTGCGGTGACGGCCGACCAGCAGCAGAAACTGCTGGTAGACAACCCGATGCGTTTGTATTGGGCGTAAGCGCGGGATCAACCCCGCGCGAGTGCCATCAGGCGTTCGGCGATCCGCTCGAGCGGGACCTGCTCGTCGGTGGCGCCGAGTTTGAAGGCAGCGCCCGGCATGCCCCAGACCACGCTGGTGGCTTCGTCCTGGACCAGGGTGGGTGCGCCGACGTTCTTCAGTTCCAGCAGGCCACGCGCGCCGTCGTCGCCCATGCCGGTGAGGATCGCGCCGATGGCGTTGGCACCGGCACTTTCGGCCACCGAACGGAACAGTACGTCCACCGCCGGCTTGTGCCGGTTCACGGCCGGGCCGTCATCCACCCGGCAGCGCCAGCGCGCACCGTCACGGATCACCCGCAGGTGCTTGCCGCCCGGCGGCAGGTAGGCGTGGCCAGGCAGCACGGCTTCGCCGTCGCTGGCTTCGCGCACGGACATCGCCGAGTGGCGGTCCAGGCGTTCGGCAAACGCGGTGCTGAAGGTGGCGGGCAGGTGCTGGGTGAGCACCACCGCCGGGGCATCGGCCGGGAGGCCTTCGAGCACCACGCGCAGCGCTTCGGTACCGCCGGCCGAGGCGCCGATGGCGATCAGGCGGTCGGTGGTACGGAACTGGATCGAGCGCGCGGGCGAAGGCGCCACGGCGTCCAGGGTGATGCGCGGGGTGATCGGGCGGGCCAGGGTGCGCACGCGCGAGCGCGCGGCCATCTTGACCTTGCCGATGATCTCTTCGGCATAGCCCTGCAGGCCTCGCGCGACGTCGAACTTGGGCTTGGAGATGAAATCCACCGCGCCCAGCGCCAGCGCCTGCAGGGTGGTGTCCGCGCCGCGCTCGGTCAGCGACGAGATCATCACCACCGGCAGCGGGTGCAGGCGCATCAGGTTTTCCAGGAATGCCAGCCCGTCCATGCGCGGCATTTCCACATCCAGCGTGATCACGTCCGGGGCCAGACGCTTGATCTTCTCGCGCGCCAGCAGCGGATCGGCCGCGGTGCCGACCACTTCGATGCCGGGGTCGCTGGCGAGGATCTCGCTCAGCATCTGCCGCACCACCGCCGAATCGTCGACGATCAAAACCCTGCAGGGTGAACCGTTGATCATTCGAACAGCTCCACGCCACCGGTGACCGGGGCCTTGGACAGGCGGGCACGCACGGCCGATTCGGTCGCGGCCACTTCAGCTTCGTGGGCGTGCGGCAGGCGCTGCACCACCACGCGGCCGGTGTCGGCGAAGAACCACACCTTGCGCGGGTGGATGCCGCACAGGTCTTCGGCCAGCACGGGAATATGTTCGGCCTGCAGGTACTGGCGCACGAACTCGGCGTTGCGGGTACCCACCGGGTTGCTGGTGAAGCCCTTGAGCACGTTGGCACCGCCGAACACCTTGGCCTCCAGGCGCTTGCGGTGCGCACCACGCTTGAGCAGGTCGTTGATCAGCAGTTCCATGGCGTAGCTGCCGTAGCGCGCCGGGGCACCATCGCCGACGTTGCCCTCGGGCAGCAGGAAGTGGTTCATGCCGCCGATCTTCAGCACCGGGTCGCGCAGGCACGCGGCCACGCACGAGCCCAGGGTGGTGGTCAGCGCGGTGTCGTCGTCCACCACCAGGTACTGGGTGGGCAGCAGCTTGGCGGCGGTGACCTTGAAGCGGCTGTCGAAGTAACGCATCACATCGTCGGGGCGGGCGGCCAGGTTCATGCCGGGGCTCCGGGCGCGCGCTTGTACAGGGTGCGGCCGCACGGCTGGATCAGGTCGGCGGCGTGCAGGTAGTTCTCCGAGTGGCCGGTGTAGAGCAGGCCATCGTCGCCCATGTGCTGGATCAGCCGCGACAGGATGCCGCGCTGGGTGGGCTTGTCGAAATAGATCATGACGTTGCGGCAGAACAGTGCGTCGAACGGACCGCCGACGTCGTAGCGGGGGGCCAGCAGGTTGAGCGGGCGGAAGTCGATCAGCTCGCGCAGCGCCGGATGCACGCGGCACTGGCCTTCATTGGGGCCGCTGCCGCGCTGGAAGTACCGCTTCTTGATCGCCGGGTCCAGGCCCGACACGCGGTCGATGGCATACACGCCGCGGCTGGCAGTGGCCAGCACCTGAGTATCCACATCGGTGGCGAGGATGCGCACCGGCGGCTTCAGCGTGCCGAACGCTTCGCAGGCGGTGATCGCCATGGAGTAGGGCTCTTCGCCGGTGGAGGCCGCGCACGACCACAGCTGCAGGGTGCCGTGGCCGGCACGCGCGCGCAGCTCGGTGTCGAGCTTCTCGAAATGGTGCGGTTCGCGGAAGAACGCGGTCAGGTTGGTGGTCAGCGCGTTGGTGAACGCCTGCCACTCATCGCCGCCGTGGCTTTCCAGCTGGTCCAGGTACTCCTGGAAACTGCGCAGGCCGAGCGTGCGCAGCCGGCGCGAGAGCCGGCCGTAGACCATGTCGCGCTTGGCCGGCGCCAGCGAGATTCCGACGCGCTGGTAGATCAGGTCGCAGATGCGGCGGAAGTCGCGGTCGGCGAACTCGAATTCGCGGCCGGTCGTAGATGCAGCAGAGGCAGGTGCGGTAGGCGTGGTCACGGGCGAACTCGATCAAAGGGAGAAAGCGGCGGCCCGGGGGCCGCCCCGGGGGCTCAGCACTCTTGCCAGTTGGCG
>NZ_JASCOP010000181.1:0-5989 GCF_029959395.1 Stenotrophomonas sp. PS02300 | reverse complement strand
GGCCCGCGCGGGCCCCGGCCCCCCCTGCGACCACCCGGCGCAGCGGGCCGGCCAACGGCCGGCGCTACCGAGGGTTACCGGAGCCGGTGATGGGTTGATCCAGATCCCAATGGGCCCGTAAAAATTCGTAGCCCCGGCCGTTGGCCGGACACCGCGCGCAGCGCGGCCCAAGCACCCGAAGCCGATACACCATTGGCGGGCACCTTCCCACCGACGTTCAACCCAACCGAAGCCGCCTAAACCGTAATGGTCTGGGTCAACGATTCCCACGTCGGCGGCAGCGGCCAATCGGCTTCCTGGTTGCCATCGATCACCCGGCGCAGGTCGCGGGTGTCGATCTGCGGGGCCAGCACGTGCACCAGTTCCAGCGCGTAGTCGCGCAGCACGCGGTCACGCGGCAGCACGGCCCAGGCGATGCATTCGTCGATCGGCGCCGGCGCCGGCCACGAGCGCAGGTCTTCATCGCCGGCATTGACCGCCATTTCGGCCAGCAGGCCCACGCCCAGCCCGGTACGCACGTAGGTCTTGATCAGGTCCGCATCCAGCGCGGTCAGCGCGATGTCCGGGGTCAGCCCGGACGCGGCGAAGGCGCGCTGCAGCGAGGAGCTGCCGCGGGTGGAGGATTCGTAGCTGATCAGCGGCTGGGTCGACAGCGCCTGCAGGTCCGGGGCGGCACCGGGGCGGTCGAGCGGGTGGCCGCGCGGTACCAGCACCAGCCGGCGCCAGCGGTACAGCGGAATGGCGATGCCGGCGGTGGGTTCGGCACCGGCGGTACTGATGATGGCGATATCCGCATCGCCCTGGCTGAGCAGGTCCAGCGCGTCGCTTTCGGCGGCCTGCTGCAGGTGCACGCTGACCTGCGGGTAGGCCTGCTTGATGCGCGCCACCGCCGGCGGCAGCACGAACCGCGCCTGGGTGTGGGTGGTGGTCAGGATCAGCTGGCCCTGGCTCTCGCGGCGCTGGTTGGCCGCGTAGGTGCGGATGTTGTTGGCTTCGGACAGCACCGCGCGGGCGCGGCCGATCACTTCCACGCCGGCCGGGGTCACCGCTTCCAGGCTGCGGCCCTTGCGCACGAACAGCAGGAAGCCCAGTTCATCTTCCAGCTGCTTGAGCTGCTTGGACAGGCCGGGCTGGGTGGCATGCACCCGGGAGGCCGCCAGCGTGATGTTGAGCTCGGCGTCGGCGATGGCGACCAGGTAACGGAGTTGGGTCAGCGTCATGGGCGTGCGCGCAGCAGGAAGGAAGGGGGTCAAGCCGACTGTAAGGCAGTTGCCGTCACCAGCTTATAACCAAATGTTGTTTATGAAGGTAATCAGGTCATTTCGCGCGCTCATATGCTGGCGCTACGGTCTGGCGGAACCCGTTGCTGCCAGCGCGCGATACCACCTGCGCGGTACCCCTCCCCTGCTGCGGCCTCGTCCGTGGCCCGTCAACGATCTTCCGTGGAGCAGTCCCATGGCCCTGTACAACTCGATCCTGGACACCATCGGCAACACCCCGGTGGTGCGCCTGAACCGCATTGCCCCCGACCACGTCACCCTGTACGCGAAGGTGGAGTCGTTCAATCCCGGCGGTTCGGTGAAAGACCGCCTGGCGCTGGCGATCATCCTGGACGCCGAAGCCCGCGGGGTGCTCAAGCCCGGCGACACCATCGTGGAGGCCACCTCGGGCAACACCGGCGTGGCGCTGGCGATGGTGGCGGCCGCGCGCGGCTACAAGTTCGTGGCCACGATGGTGGAGACCTTCTCCATCGAGCGCCGCAAGCTGATGCGCGCCTATGGCGCCAAGGTGATCCTGACCCCGGCCGCCGAGCGCGGTTCGGGCATGGTCAAGCGTGCCCGCGAGCTGGCCGAGGAACACGGCTGGTTCCTGGCCAGCCAGTTCACCAACCCGGCCAACCCGGCCTACCACCGCAACACCACGGCGGCCGAGATCCTGCGTGACTTCGCCGGCACGCGGCTGGACTACTTCGTGACCGGCTGGGGCACCGGCGGCACCCTCACCGGCGTGGGCGAGGTGCTCAAGGTGGCCCGCCCGGAAACCCGCATCATCGCCACCGAACCGGAAGGGGCGGCGCTGCTGGGCGGCGCGGAATGGAAGCCGCACAAGATCCAGGGCTGGACCCCGGATTTCGTGCCGGACGTACTCAACCGCGAGGTCTACGACGAACTACTGAGCATCGACGACGCCCGCGCGATTGAAACCGCGCGCCGGCTGGCGGCCGAGGAAGGCATCTTCGTCGGCATCTCGGCCGGTGCCACGGTGGCCAGCGCGTTGGATGTGGCGGCCAAGGCGGCGCCCGGCAGCGTGCTGCTGGCGATGCTGCCCGACACCGGCGAGCGCTACTTCTCCACGCCGCTGTTTGCCGACATCAACGAAGGCTCCGACGACGAGTGGCTGGCCGGCACCCCCTGAACCGGCGGCCTTGGCTGAACGTGACGCCCACCCCTGCGGTGGGCGTTTTCGTTTCCAACGGGACCTTCATCTGCCGTGAAGCCGGCCCGCCGCAAGGTAGGGCTGTTGGGTGGTGCCCGCCGGGTCGCACTGCCTGAGACGACGATGACGCAGCCTAGATGCCCTGGCCGCTAGCGTGTGAGGCGGCAGTCATCCCGTTGTATGGACCCGGTATAGAAGGAGCGGCACGCATGAAGATCGAAGTGTGGCAGGGCGACATCACGACCCTGGCGGTGGATGCGATCGTCAATGCGGCCAACGAGTCCCTGCTTGGCGGGGGTGGCGTGGATGGGGCGATCCATCGCGCGGCCGGCCCGCAACTGCTGGCCGAATGCGCGGCGTTGCCGGAGATCCGCCCGGGCATGCGCTGCCCGACCGGTGAAGTGCGCGCCACGGCCGGCTACAACCTGCCGGCGAAGCATGTGCTGCATACGGTGGGGCCGGTATGGCAGGACGGCCTGCGCGATGAGCCGGCGCTGCTGGCCAACTGCTACTGGAAATCGCTGCAGCTGGCCGAGAAGCTGGGCCTGACGTCGATCGCGTTCCCGGCGATCAGCTGCGGGGTATTCGGCTACCCGCTGCACCAGGCCGCGCATATCGCGGCCACCGAGACCTTGACCTGGCAGCGTTCGCACCGCGAACCGCAGCGGATCATCCTGGTGGCCTACAACGCCGCGACCTTCAAGGTGTACCAGCAGGCGCTGGCGGCGCTGGGGCAACCGGTGGAGGTGGCGGGGCCGTTACCGATCCCGAGCGCGGGTGTCGAGCTGCCGGCGCCTGCGCCGTAGAGCCGCGCCGCATGACCGACGGGCGCCGTTCTGATGAACGCGTCGCCACGCGCGCGGAGCTTGCCGCGCGGCATGTGGCAATGCTGTTGTGCGTGGCTTCGCGGTGCCGGACGGAGAGCAGCCACGCAGGGCGTGGCTCTACGGGTTCGCGCGATACACCCATTGGTTGAAGAACGGCTGCAGCGAACGCCCTGCTGCATGATCCATTGCGTTCTGGAAATCCCTGGTCTCCACGCTCTTTCCATCATGGGCGCGGGTGTAGTCGCGGATGCCACGCCAGAACGCTTCTTCACCCATCGCCTCGCGCAGCAGGTGCAGTACGTAAGCCCCCTTCTGGTACACCACGGCGCGGTCATCGCCGGTGGGCGCTTTCCAGCTTTCATACACGAGAGCGTGGTCGGCGCCCTTGGCGCGCAGCGCCTCCAGCCGCGTGCGCCAGCGCTGCACCTGCGCCTGGTACGCCGCTTCGCCCTGCGTGTGCTGCAGGTAGGCGGCGGTCATGAAATTGGCGAAACCTTCGTTGAGCCAGAAGTGCTCCCACCCGACGCACGTCACCCGGTTGCCCCACCACTGGTGGGCGGCTTCGTGGGCGATCAGGGCGACGTGGTCAGGGTCGTCCAGCACCTCCTGCCCGTACGCCTCTGACATCAGCGACAGCCCGGCCATTTCCTGGCCGATGGTGTCGGCCACCAGCGCCTGTTCGTAGTCGCCGCGATAAGGCAGGCCTGCACGCGCGGCAAAGAAGTCGAGCATGTCGCCGGTGCGCGCGAAGATCGCCTGCAGCTGTCCGGGTGAGCGATCGGCGGACAGGAAGCGCAGCGCGGTGTCGCCGTGTCGCGCACGGACCTGCTGGTAGCGGCCGGCCGCAAACCCGTACACGTAGCCGGGCATCGGCGTATCCAGCCGCCAGCGGTGTTCGATGCGGCCATCGGCGAGCGTACGCGCGGGCAACGTGCGACCGCCGCCGGTGGCAAGCAGATCGTTGGGCAACCTCACCGACAGGGACAGCGTGGCGCGCTCATCGGGTGCATCGACCGAGGGCATCCACTGGCTGGTGGAGAAGATGGTGTAGACCTCGCTGCGCCCGGGCGCGAATTCGAGGCCGTACGGCGGCGTGCCGGTGTAGGTGATCTGCAGCACTGCCTGTTCGTCGCGCTTGAGCGGCGCGTCGAAGGCGATGCTTACGGTTGCCTGCTGCTGTTCGAACCGCAGCGGACGCCCGTTCACGCTGACCGAGTTGATCTTGAGCTCGCCGCTGTCGAGCTGAATTTCGGACAGCTCGTGACGTTCCGAACGCAGCTGCACGGTCTGCTGGCCGATCACCTGCCCGCGCGCGATGTCAGGCACAAGGGCGACGTCGTAATGCAACACATCAAAGCTCCGCGCCGAGGCATGGACTGCGGTGGCGGGGAACAAAAGGAACAGCCAGGTCCATCCTGCTCGCATGAAGCCTCCTTGTAGAGCCACGCCTTGCGTGGCTTCGCGGTGCCGGAACGAAATGCAGCCACGCAGGGCGTGGCTCTACGCCGTTGTGATGCCGATAAAAAAACGCCGGCATGGCGCCGGCGTCTTTTTCATTTCATGCGGCCGGCGAGATCAGCCGTTCCACTTGCCCAGTGCGGCCTGGCCGTTTTCCTTGGCGCGGTCGTACACGGTCTGCTGTGCCTTGGCGACGTTGGCCTTGGTGTCCTTGGCCCACAGCTTCAGCGCGGCCTGCTGCATGGCGCGGCCGTAGGAGAAGCTCAGCGGCCACGGCAGGTTGCCCATCTGGTTCATGGCGTTGAGGTGCGCGGTGGACTGCTCGTCGCCCTGGCCACCGGACAGGAACACCACGCCCGGCAGGATCGCCGGCACGGTGCTCTTGAGGCACATGACGGTCGATTCAGCCACTTCCTCGACGTCGGCCTGCTCTTCGCAGCCCTTGCCGGAAATGACCATCGAGGCCTTCAGGATGGTGCCTTCCAGCAGCACGTTCTGCTGGTACAGCGCGTCGAACAGCGAACGCAGGGTGGCTTCGGTGACTTCGTAGCAGGTCTCGATGTCGTGGTCGCCGTCCATGATCACTTCCGGCTCGACCATCGGCACCAGGCCGCATTCCTGGCACAGCGCGGCATAACGGGCCAGCGCATGGGCGTTGGACTCGATGCAGGTGCCCGACGGAATGCTTTCGCCGATGTTGATCACCGCACGCCACTTGGCGAAACGCGCACCCAGCTTGTAGTACTCCTGCAGGCGCTCACGCAGGCCGTCGAGGCCTTCGGTGACCAGCTCGCCCGGGCAGCCGGCCAGCGGGTGGGCGCCCTTGTCGACCTTGATGCCCGGAATCATGCCGTTGTCGGCCATGTACTTGGCGAACGGCACGCCGTCCTTGGTGGACTGGCGGATGGTTTCGTCGTACAGGATCGCGCCGGAAATGTGCTCGTTGAGCTTCGGCGTGGTCAGCAGCAGCTCGCGGTAGGCACGACGGTTCTCTTCGGTGTTCTCGATGCCCACGCTGGCGAAGCGCTTGGCGATGGTACCGGTGGATTCGTCGATGGCGATGATGCCCTTGCCCGGGGCGACCATGGCCTGGGCGGTTTCGGCCAGCTGTTCGATGCTCATGTATTTCCTGTGGCGGGTGCGGGAAAACCGCAATTATAGACCCGCCACTCCGTGAACTGGCCGTTCAAGGATTCTGGAACCGCTTTCAGCCGGGCAGGGCCCGGCGCTGCGTCATGGTCGCCGGTGGGGGCGGGGCCGGGCCCGGG
>NZ_JASCOP010000180.1:0-6032 GCF_029959395.1 Stenotrophomonas sp. PS02300 | reverse complement strand
GAGCCACGCCCTGCGTGGCGCTTGCGGTTCCAGCCACGCAGGGCGTGGCTCTACCGGCATTCCGTATTGGAATGACCCGGCTGGTACCCCGTCAGCCGTAGCTGCGGTATGGTTGGCTGCTACGCAGCCCCCCGGATTCCGCCCCCATGAAGAAGACCCTGTTGCTCCCGCTGCTGGCCGCCACGCTGGCCCTGGCCGCCTGCGGCAAGCCCGCCGCCGATTCCAGCAAGCTGGTGGTCGCGGCCACCGCGGTGCCGCACGCCGAGATCCTGGCGGTGGTCAAGCCGATCCTGCAGAAGGAAGGCCTGGAGCTGGACGTGAAGGTCTTCAACGACTACGTGCAGCCCAACGATCAGCTGGTGCAGAAACAGGTGGACGTGAACTACTTCCAGACCGAGCCGTACCTGGACGCCTACAACCGCGACCGCAAGACCGACCTGACCAAGGTCATCGGCGTGCACATCGAGCCGTTCGGCGCCTACTCGCGCCGCTTCAAGTCGCTGGCCGACCTGCCGGTGGGCGCCGACGTGGTGATTCCCAACGACCCGAGCAACAACAGCCGCGCGCTGATCCTGCTGCACAAGGCCGGCGTGATCACGCTCAAGGACCCGACCAACGCACTGGCCACCCAGCGCGACATCATCGCCAACCCGAAGCAGCTCAAGTTCCGCGAACTGGATTCGGCGATGCTGCCGCGCGTGCTCGACCAGGTGGACCTGGCCCTGATCAACACCAACTACGCGCTGGATGCGGGCCTCAACCCGACCCAGGACGCGCTGGCCATTGAAAGCAAGGATTCGCCGTACGTGAACTTCCTGGTGGCCCGCCCGGACAACAAGGATGACCCGCGCGTGCAGCAGCTGGCCAAGGCGCTGACCAGCCCGGAAGTGAAGGCCTTCATTGCCGAGAAATACAAGGGCGCGGTGCTGCCTGCGTTCTGATCGGGGGCGAGCCGACCAACGGTCGGCTCCTACCGTGGTGAACCGACCCGTGGTCGGTTCGCCGGTCAACCCACGCGGAATCCCATCGTGGCTTCCACCGCCTGTACCCATCCGGCGTACAGCGCTTCGCGTTCGGCCGCGGCCATCTGCGGCACGAACCGGCGATCCACCGCCCACTGCTCGGCAATCTCGGCACGGCTGCTCCAGAACCCGGTGGCCAGGCCGGCCAGGTAGGCCGCGCCCAGCGCGGTGGTTTCGGCCACCTGCGGGCGCAGCACGGGCACGCCCAGCAGGTCGCTCTGGAACTGCGCCATGAAGTCATTGGCGATCGCGCCCCCATCGGCGCGCAGTTCCTTCAGTTCAATGCCCGCATCGGCCTGCATCGCGGCCAGCACGTCGCGGGTCTGGTAGGCCATCGATTCCACCGCCGCGCGGATGAAGTGCTCCTTGGTGGTGCCCCGGCTCAGGCCGAACACCGCCCCGCGCACATCGCTGCGCCAGTACGGCGCGCCCAGGCCCACGAACGCCGGCACCATGTACACCCCGCCGTTGTCGGCCGCGCGTTCGGCATAGGCCTGGCAGTCGCTGGACTTGCCGAACATGCGCAGCCCGTCGCGCAGCCACTGCACGACGGAGCCGGCCACGAAGATCGACCCTTCCAGGGCATATTCCACCTGCCCGTCGATGCCCCAGGCCAGCGTGGTGAGCAGCCCGTTGCTGGAGGCCACCGCGCGCGTGCCGGTGTGCATCAGCATGAAACAGCCGGTGCCGTAGGTGTTCTTGACCATGCCCGGTTCGAAGCAGGCCTGGCCGAACAGCGCGGCCTGCTGGTCGCCGGCGATGCCGGCGATGGGGATGTGCTGGTCGAAGAAGAACTGCGAACGGGTGGTGCCATACACCTCGCTGGAGCCGCGCACCTCCGGCAGCATCGCGCGCGGGATGTCCAGCAGGGCGAGCAGTTCGTCATCCCAGGCCAGGGTGTGGATGTTGAACAGCAGTGTGCGGGCCGCATTGCTGTAGTCGGTGACGTGCACCGCGCCGCCGGTGAGGTTCCACACCAGCCAGCTGTCGATGGTGCCGAACAGCAGCTCGCCGCGCTCGGCGCGGTCCTGCGCGCCTTCCACGTGGTCCAGGATCCAGCGGATCTTGGTCGCCGAAAAGTAGGCATCCACCAGCAGGCCGGTGCGCTCGCGGATCAGCGGCTCGTGCCCCTCGGCCTTGAGTCGTTCGCAGATGTCGTTGCTCTGCCGGGACTGCCAGACGATTGCATTGTGGATGGGCTGGCCGGTGGCTTTGTCCCAGACCACCGTCGTTTCGCGCTGGTTGGTGATGCCGATCGCCGCGATCTGGCGCGGGTCGATCTGCTCGCGGTTGAGCAGTTCGGTCAGGGTGGTGTAGACGCTGGTCAGGATCTCGCGCGGATCGTGTTCAACCCAGCCGGGTTGCGGGAAGATCTGCCCGAACTCGCGCTGCGCCACCCCGGCGACGTGCCCGGCGCGGTCGAACAGCATTGCGCGCGAGCTGGTGGTGCCCTGGTCGATGGCGAGTACGTAGCGTTTGTCCATGGTGGATCCTGGGGTGCGGCCGGCACGATGCACTGGCGATGGTAACGCTACGCGATTGCCGCATGCCGCTGCTGCAGGAAGGCCGCAAGCGCGGCCCGCTGCGCGGCGTCCAGGCGCAGCCCGAGATGCGTCCGCCGCCATAGCAGGTCGTCCAGCTCGACGGCCCATTCCTGCTCGATCAGGTAGTCCACTTCACGCTCATACAGCCCCGCGCCGAAATGCCGGCCCAGCTCCGCCGGCGAGCGGGTCTCGCCCAGCACCACGCGGGCGCGCGAACCGTGGCGGCGCGCCAGGTCATGTAGCAGCGCTTCCGGCTGCTGCGGATACGCTGCCTGCAGCGCGGGCAGCAGCGCTTCCACGCTGCCGCCGTCGCCGCCGGGCAGGGCAGGGCCGCTGGCGGTCCACGCCGGTTCGCTACGGCCCAGCGCCGCACCCAGCTGGTCCACGGCTTCTTCGGCCAGGGTGCGGCAGGTGGTGAGCTTGCCGCCCAGCACGCTCAGCATGACGGCCTGCTGCGTATCGAGATGGAGCCGGTAGTCGCGGGTGACCTTGGCGGCATCGTGGTGGTGGTCGGCCAGCAGAGGGCGCACGCCGCTGTACTGCCACACCACATGCTCGGGCTGCACGGCGGTACGCAGCCATGCGTTGACGGCCGTGCACAGGTAGGTCACCTCGGCGGGTGCGGCCTGCACCCGGGCCGGGTCACCGTCGTAGTCCAGGTCGGTAGTGCCGATCAGGCTGTAATCCTGATCGAAAGGAATCACGAACACCACGCGCTGGTCGGGCTGCTGCAACAGCAGCGCGCTGCCCTGCGCATGCAGGCGCGGCACCACGATATGGCTGCCCTGGACCAGGCGCAGCCCGATCGGCGCATCCAGTCCGGCACGTTCCAGCAGGTTGCCTGCCCACGGGCCGGTGGCGTTGACCACCGAGCGCACCCGCAGGCGCTGCACCTGGCCATCGGCCCGGCGCAATACGGCCAGCCAGTGGTCGCGGTGGCGGATCAGCTGTTCGCAGCGGGTGCGGGTGCGGATGTCGGCACCACGCTCGCGCGCATCCATCGCGGTGATCACCACCAGCCGCGCATCATCCACGCGTGCATCGCTGTAGCTGAAGGCCGCGCGGTAGCGGGGCTGCAGCACGGCGCCGAGCGGGTCCCCGCGCAGGTCCAGCCGTCGGGAGCGCGGAAACGCCGTACCCGCGTCGACCAGATGGTCGTACAGCCAGAGGCCGGCGCGCAGCATCCACGCGGGGCGCAGGTGGCGCGCATGCGGTACTACGAACGTGGTGGGAGTGACCAGATGGGGTGCGAGCCGGTGCAGCACGCTGCGTTCGCGCAGCGCCTTGCGCACCAGGGCGAATTGCCCGTACTGCAGGTAGCGGAGCCCGCCATGGATCAGTTTGGTGCTGGCACTGGAGGTATGCGCGGCCAGGTCGTCCTGCTCGCACAGGCACACCGACCAGCCGCGCCCGGCCGCATCGCGGGCAATGGCCACCCCGTTGATCCCACCGCCCACGACCAGGACATCCAGCATGTCATCCATAGGCTTCCCCTCGCGCTGGTGAACAGTATTGACGCGGCCGCAGCAAGGGAAAATGAAGGCGAAACGACAACGGGCCCGCGAGGGGCCCGTTGCATTGCTACGTGGAGCGGAAGCGCTTAGAAGCGCGCGCCGATACCAAAGCCCACGGTCCACGGATCCAGCTTGGCCTCGTCGCCGGTGCTGCGGCCGTTGACGGTCAGGTCCGGGCGCGAATGCATGTAGCGGGCATCGGCGCGGGCGAACCAGGTGCTGTTGATGTTCATGTCCACGCCGACAGTGCCGATGGCGCCCTTGGCGGTTTCCAGCCCGATATGACCGGCGTCGCTGGCCAGCTTCTCGTTGCTGAAGTTCGACTCGTAGTAACCCACGCCCACGAACGGACGGAACACGTTGTCGGCCTGGCCGAAGTGGTACTGGCCGCTCAGCGCGATCGGCTGCTGCTCAACAGTGCCCAGCTTGGCATTGTTGGCGCCGCGCACGCGGTGATCGAACTTGTCAGCTGCGCCCCACAGTTCCACGGCCCAGTTGTCGTTGATGTAGTAGCTGAAGCTCAGCGTCGGCGCCGGGCCGCCATCGACCTTGTCGATGCCTTCCAGCGGATCGTTCTTCGGCTGCAGCAATGCAACGCCGCCGACAACGGCGAAATGCTTGCCCGACGCGGTGTCGGTGGTGCTGTCCTGCGCGAAGGCGGCAGGTGCGAAGGCAAGGGCAGTCAGGGTAGCCAGGGTCAGGGTACGGATGGAGCGCATGGGGGAATCTCCTCAGGTGTTTTTTTGTTCTGGGCCCCCGTTGCATCGGGGCGAGGCAAACGTAGTCCCCGCAACATGAATCGAATCCGACGCACGTTAAAATTTAGTTTGTTCTGTTCAGCGAGCAGCGCGAAATCGTTGCGCTGGCGCGCGATCATGCAATGCGCGACATTCATGCATCTGGAGACACTGTGACGAATCCAACGCTGTGCATCGGCCTGCCTGCGCAGGTTGCGGCGGATTGCCGCGTGCTGGTGCTGGGGTCGATGCCCGGCGTGGCATCGCTGCATGCGGCGCAGTACTACGCGCATCCGCGCAATCGGTTCTGGCCGTTGATATCGGCGCTGACCGGCATCGACGCGCGCCTTGCCTACGTCGATCGACTGCAGGCGTTGCAGTTGGCGGGCGTGGGGCTGTGGGATGTGATCGGGCAATGCGAGCGGCGCGGCAGCCTGGACACGGCCATCGTGCGCGGCAGTGAAGTGCCCAATGCGGTGGGCGGACTGATTGACCGGTTGCCGGCGCTGGCGGCGATCGCCTGCAATGGCGCCACTGCACACGCCGCCTTCGCGCGTTACATCCTGCCGGTGCTGGGGGAACGTGCGACGTCCCTGGCAGTGTGGTCGCTGCCGTCAACCAGCCCGGCGAATGCGGCATGGCCGCTGCCGCGCCTGCAGGTGGCGTGGCAGCCCGTGGCCGATGTCCTGGCCGGCTGAGCCGGACCTCGGCGGGACAATACGGTACCGACTGGAACATCTCTCGCGGCAGCGCCCATGCCTGCTGCAACAGGCTGTCCCGGGACAGAGGCATTGAAAATTGCCCAAGCTGGTTGGCGCTGACGCCTCATGCCCCCACAATAGGCGATTCCCTACACCAGATTGCCGGAGTTATCCCCATGGCCGAAATCAAGGAAGCACTTGTCCCCGATATCGGTGACTACAGCGATATCCCGGTAATCGAGGTGCTTGTCGCCGTTGGTGACACCGTCAAGAAGGACCAGGGCCTGGTCACGCTCGAGTCGGACAAGGCCACGATGGAAGTGCCGTCCTCGGTCGCCGGCGTGGTCAAGGAAATCAAGGTCAAGGTCGGCGACAACCTGTCCGAGGGCAAGGTCGTGGCGCTGATCGAAGTAGCCGACGCTGCCGCCGCCCCGGCCCCGGCCGCTGCGCCGGCACCCGCTCCGGCCAAGGCGGCTGCGGCCGCCGCCCCGGCGCCGGCCACCCAGAGCGCGCC
>NZ_JASCOP010000017.1:0-49271 GCF_029959395.1 Stenotrophomonas sp. PS02300 | reverse complement strand
GATCGATGCCGGTACCCGGTAGCGCCGGCCGTCAGCCGGCCCACTGAGCCGACGGAGGCGGCGTGGGGCAGCAGAAGGCGCGTAGTGCCAATAGAAACGAAGACGCCCGGAACACCCGGGCGTCTCCGCGAACCCTGTGGGAAAGGGCTACCAGGTAAACCCAGCGCCAATGGCTACTGAGCTTTCGTTGCCGCTTGTCGCGCCGCCCACCGAACCGGTGAAGCGTTCGGTGAAGCGGCGCCGGAACGAGGCGGCAAAGGCATTTTCCCCCTCGGACCAGCCCACGCCCACGCCCAGGTAGTTTGCACCGACGTCCGGCATGCCCGAGCTCTGCACCAGTGCGGCCGTCATGGCGCCTTGACGGCTGATCCTACGATCCATCAGGCGCAGGCTTTCATCCATGCCGTTTAGACGGTCGTCAATGCCGGCGAAGCGGTCATTGGCTTCGGCCTTGAACTGCGCCAGATCCGCAGCCGCGCTGTTGGCCAAGCCCCCGACCTGGTTGATCTGCTGGTCGGTGTAGGTGTTGGCCGCCGTCAACGTATCGCCGGCCACTGTGTCGGTGTACGTGTTGGCTTCGGTCAAGGTCGCATCGGCCTGTTCGTCGGTGTAGGTGTTCGCCTCGGCCAACGTGGCGTCTGCCTGCGCGTCTGTGTATGCGTTGGCCGAGGCAAGCGTGGTCGCGGCCGACTCCTTCAGCTGGCTGACATTGACACCATCGGTATCGGCCACGCCGGCCGCCATGTTGGTGATCTTGCGTTCGGCACCGGCGGCACCGATGGACACCGTGTTGGCTTCACTGGCTACCGAGCCGGCACCGAGCGCGATGGCGTTTGCCGCAGACGAGTTGGCGCCCTGGCCGATGGCGATTGAGTTCTGTTGACCCGCTTGGGTACCCACGCCGAATGCCATGCCGCCTTCGCCCACTGCACTGCTGTTGACACCGATCACTACCGTGTCACGGCCAGACGCGGTGTTGTTGTAACCAATGGCCGTGGAGGCGAAGCCGCTTGCGTTCGCGTTGCGCCCGACGGCGGTTGCGAACTGATCACCTGCGCTTGAACCGCCACCGACAGCGGTGGCATTGGCGCCCGCGGCGGTTGCACCGTCGCCGCAGGCGAACGCGGCGGCGCCGGTTGCAGTGGGTGCAGCGCCACCGGTCTGGGTGCAGACGGTCTGCGCCAATACAGGCGAGCCCGTTGACAGGAACACGCCCAGCGCTGCGCCGATGATGAAGAGGGAACGGGCGAGGGGAGCGCGCGAAACACCACGCAAAGCAATGCGATACCAGGAACGATCCATGGCGGAGATCCTCGGGTGACAGCGCACCCGGCCGGTGCTTCCGGTCGAGCGAACTGCGTGAATCCCCCGATTCCCCGTGAGCCGGAGCGTGTTGGAAGCCCCTGCACGCGGCTGTTGGCGACGCTATGCCCGTGCCCGTCATGGCGAGGTGAAGGCGGTAGAGCCACGCCCTGCGTGGCTTTGCGGTGTTCGACGGGGAGCAGCCACGCAGGGCGTGGCGCTACGGTCAACCGGTCAGTTCGGCCTGGTCGCGCTCGATGCCGTACTTGCGCAGCTTTTCCACCAGCGTGGTGCGGCGCAGGCCAAGCAGCTGGGCCGCGTGGGCGACCACGCCCTGCGTGCGCTCCAACGCCTCGTTGATCAGGTTCAACTCGATGTTGGCCATGTGGTTGCGCAGGTCCAGGCCGGCGTCGGGCAGGGCAGGTGCCTTGCCATTGACCGCAGTACCGTTGGCCGCGGCGCCCGCTTCCGCCGCCGGGGCGTGGAACGAGAAGCTGCGCAGGTCCAGGCGGTCATCGCCGGCCGGTACCGGAGTGGCCACCGCAACCGGTGCTGCCACCGCGAAATCACCGCGATAGCGTGCCGGCAGGTCCTGCACGCGCACGTTGCCGCCCGGATGCAGCACCGCCAGGCGCTCCACCAGGTTGGTCAGCTCGCGCACGTTGCCCGGCCATTCGTAACTGGCCAGCGCCTGCAGTGCTTCGGGGCTGAAACGCACTTCGCCGCGCCCGGTGCGGGCCAGCTGGCCGGCAATGGTGGCCACCAGCGCCGGCAGGTCTTCACTGCGCTCGCGCAGGGCCGGCACGTCGATCGGGAACACGTTGAGCCGGTAGAACAGGTCCTCGCGGAACTTGCCATCGGCAATGCGCGATTCCAGGTCGCGATGGGTTGCGGCAATCACCCGCACGTTGCAGCGGATGGTCTGGTTGCCGCCCACGCGCTCGAAGCTGCGTTCCTGCAGCACGCGCAGCAGCTTCACCTGCATCGGCAGGCTCATGTCGCCGATTTCATCCAGCAGCAGGGTGCCGCCTTCGGCCATTTCGAAACGGCCCTTGCGGGCGCTCAGCGCGCCGGTGAAGGCGCCTTTTTCGTGACCGAACAGCTCGCTTTCCAGCAGGTCGGCCGGGATCGCGCCGCAGTTGATCGCCACGAACGGACCATCGCGGCGCGGTGAGCGCTGGTGGATCGAACGCGACACCACTTCCTTGCCGGTACCCGATTCGCCCAGCACCAGCACGGTGGTGTCGAAAGCGGCCACCTGCTCGATCATCTGGCGCAGCGCGCTGACCGCCGCGCCGTCGCCGGTCGGGCCCTGGTCCTGCACGGCACCGGCCTGGTGTTCGGCATCCAGCCGCTTCAGGCTGGCACGGCGCAGCAGCGCTTCCATCTGCGCATGCCGCAGTGGCGCTTCCAGCGGCCATACGTTGGCTTCATGCAGGCCGTGGCGCTGGGCGAACGCGGCGGCATCGCCGTCAATCAGCATCACCGGCGGCGGCAGCGCGCCCTGGCCAGCCCAGGCAAACAGCGCTTCGCTGCGCGCGCCCGGTTCCAGCCCGCCGATGATCACGGCCATCCAGTCGGTGGCGCGGTGGCGGGTGGTATCGAAATCGGCCGCGTCGGCAATCCAGCGGGGGTTGAAGTCCATGAATTCCAGCAGGCCAACGGTGCGCTCGGCACGCACGGCGTCGTTGTCCAGCACCAGGATGCGCGACTCGCTCATGGCGTCGGCTCCTTCAAGCCCTCCAGGATCGGCATGACCTCCTGGATGTAGGACAGCTTGCTGACGAAGTTGTCGGCGCCGGCGCGCAACGAGTGCTCGCGGTGCTCGACGTCGTCGAAGTGGCTGGCGATGACGATGTACGGGGCATCATCCTGCGACTTGATCAGGCGGGTGGCCTGCAGCCCGCCCATTTCGGGCATGGCCAGGTCCATCAGCACGACCTGCGGGCGCAGTGCTTCGGAGCGCTCGATGGCTTCCAGGCCATTGGCGGCGCTGCCGACCACATCCAGCCACTCGACCTTGCGGAAGTGGCGCATGGCGGCGTTGATGAAACCTTCGTGGTCATCGACCAGCAGGACGGTGAGCTTGTTCATGTCGTGTACTTCCTTCAGCCCACCCGGGCCAGTAGCGGGGTGCGGGCATTGTGCCGGCGGCGTTCCCGGGCCGGGGCGATGTCCAGTTGTTCGCGGTATTTTGCAACGGTTCGGCGTGCAATGTTCACACCCTGACGTGACAGAAGTCCCGCAATGGCTTCATCAGCCAGCGGACGACCCGCCGGTTCGGCATCGATCAGGCGCCGGACCATGGCCTTCACGGCCTGGCCGGAGACGCTGGCGCCTTCCAGGCGCACGGCGAAGAAGTGCTTCAGCTCCAGGGTGCCGCGCGGGGTCTGCAGGTACTTGCCGGTGGTGATGCGCGAAACGGTGGACTCGTGCATGCCGATCGCATCGGCCACTTCCTTCAGGGTCAGCGGCGCCATCGCCTCTTCGCCGCGGGTGAGGAAGCCGGCCTGGCGCTCGATGATGACCCGGGTGGTGCGCAGCAGGGTGTCGTAGCGCATGGACAGGCCACGGGTCAGCCAGCGGGCTTCCTGCAGCATGTCGCGCAGCGGCTGGGCGCTGTCGCCGGCATCGGCCAGGGCACTTTCGTAGGTGGCGTTGATGCTCAGGCGGCGGCTGGTGGCCGGGTTCAGGGCCACGCGCCACTGGCCGTCGGCGTGCCACGCCACCACATCGGGGATGACCGCGCCGGACGTATCCGGCAGCAGGCTGTCGCCGGGGCGCGGCTGCAGCGAGAGGATCAGGCGCACCGCTTCGTGGATGTCGGCCACTTCGGCATCCAGCTGGCGGGCCAGGGCAGGGTAGTCGTGCGTGGCCAGGGCTTCCAGGCCGTGGTCCAGCACGCGCAGGGCCAGGTGGCGGGCCGGCACGCGGCCGTGCAGGGCGCGCAGCTGGACCGACAGGCATTCGTGCAGGTCGCGGGCGGCCAGGCCGGTCGGGTCGCCGTGCAGGATCTGCTGGCGCACCGCTTCCACGCCGGCCGCGTCCACATCGCAGTGGGCGCTGGCCAGCAGGGTCAGCTGCTCCAGCGGGGCGTCCAGGTAGCCGGCATCGTCGCAGTGCTCCAGCCAGAAACGGGCCACGGCCAGTTCGCGTGCATCCAGTTCCAGCGACAGGCGCTGCAGGGCACGCAGCTGCGGGTCGCTGGATTCGTCGGCGGCAATGCGCTGCAGGCGGTCGTCGTCGCCGTCGTGCCAGCTGGCCCCGGCCACGTCCCACATCGCCGGCTCGGGCAGTTCGTCGAAGGCGGCCACTTCCACGGTGGTGCCGGCTTCGCCGGTCTCGGCGGTGTCGGGCGCGGGCGCTTCTTCCAGCTCCAGCAGCGGGTTGGTCTCCAGTGCGCGGCGGATTTCCAGCTCCAGCTGCATGCCGTCCAGCTGCAGCAGTCGGATCGACTGCAGCAATTGCGGCGTGAGGTGCAGCTGCTGACCCATCTGGGTCGACATCATCGGCTTCATGCGGTGTATCCCCGTCGCCCCGAGTCCCCGGTGCGTTATGGAACACATCTTGCTTGTGATCTCGTGGGGACGAAATCAGGGGGTTCCCTAGCGGGGTCGTCAGGTTCCCGACAGTGTGTGGGGAGATTCCTGACGGTATGTCTGGTTATTTGACGCTGCGCGCGGCGGGAATCGCTGTTTCCGGGGCCGGCGCGGGTGTGTCCGGTTCAAAAATCCGACGGCGATGGCCGGCGTGGCCAGCGGGTGTCGGGGAATCGACGCCGGTTATTCCAGCTCGTGCTGGTGGCGTGCCGCCAGCAGCAACAGGTCGTTGGCGCGGCGGCAGCCGAGGGATTCCATCATGCGCGCACGGTGGGTTTCCACCGTCTTGACGCTGATGCCCAGGTCGGCGGCGATTTCCTTGTTGCTTTCGCCCTTGCCGATCTGGCGCAGGATCTCGCGCTGGCGCGGCGAGAGCGCGGCAACGCCGACCGGCTTTTCCTTGCCCAGCATGGGCGCAAGCATCTTGGCCGAGATCTGCGGGCTGAGGAACACCTGGCCGGCATGGGCCGCACGCAGGGCCAGGTCCAGCTCCTGGGGGGCGGCATCCTTGACCACGAAGCCAACCGCACCGCGGTCCAGCGCGTCGCGCACGTGCACCGCGTCGTCGTGCATGGTCATCATCACCACGCGGGTGCCGGGCGCGCGTACCAGGATGTCGCTCAGGGCTTCCAGCCCGGTACGGCCGGGCAGGGACAGGTCCATCAGGATCACGTCGGGCGAATGCAGCAGCGCCATTTCCAGCGCCTGCTGTGCATTGCTGGCCTCTGCGGCGACCTCCACGTCGGCAAAGCCCTGGAGCAGGCGGCTGAGGCCGGCGCGGACCAGGGTGTGATCGTCGACGATGAGAACGCGCACGGGCAGAGGGGATGTGAAGAAAGGAAGTTCTTCACATTATCCTAGCGCGGGGCTTTATTAAAGACCGCGCCGCCGGGAATCCGCCACCTGGCGCCGGTGCAGGCGGAACAGGTGCCGCTCCAGGGCCATTTCCAGCCCGTCGCTCATGGGCTCGAAGCGCAGCCAGAGGAAACACGAGCCGGAACCGGTGGCCGCTTCGGCCAGCACGGCCACGGGCAGGTCGATATGGTCGGGCAGCCAGTCGCAGGGCTGCAGGCGGATCACGCCCAGGCTGCCGGCCGGCGCCCCGGTGCGGGCGCCCAGCTCAAGCCGGATGCCCCGGCGCGACCAGCGCAGCGGGCGCAGGTCCAGGTCCTGCGCGCTCTGCCGCACCAGGCGGCCGAGCAGGACCATGGTCAGGTCCAGCTTGGCTTCCAGGCGCTGCAGCTGGGTGCTGGACTCGCCGCGGTCGTCATGGCCGTCATCGCCCCGGGAATCCTCGACCAGGGCCACGCTGCGCAGCAGGGTTTCGGCGCTGCCCGGGCGGATCACGCTGCTGCCCAGGCGGAATTCGGCGGGCAGGGCGACATCGCAGCTCAGCGTTTCATCGAACAGCTCGCTTTCGGCCGGATGATGGATGTCGCTGGGGCGAAGGTCGCTCATGTCAGGGATTCTGCCCGGAGGTAGGCGAGGGACGCGCGAACGGCGCGTCGGTCGGCGGTGATGTGGGTGCCCGCTTCGTCGCGGCGGGCGGCCATGCGGATGCTGACCTGCTGCTGGCGGGCGATCAGCCCGCGCAGGGAACCGGCGTCGATGCGGGCATCGTGTTCGTCCAGGTACGCCCGGACCTGCTGGTCGTAGGCGTCCATCAGGCGCTGGGTGAGGTCGTGGTCTTCACCTTCGACGGCGCGCGACAACTCGTCCAGCGCGTCGTGCAGCGGTTGCAGTACGTCGGTGGCGAGTGCGGCGTGCATCAGGCGCCTGCCGCAGCGGGCTGGCGCTGGTCGTGCGGGATGGCATTCCACGCAGCATCGATCTCGGTCAGCAGCTGCAGGGCTTCTTGCAGGGCGGCGCCGTCGTTGTGCAGGTTGGCATCGGTCAGGCGCTGCATGACGTAGTCGTACAGGGCCGACAGGTTGCCGGCGATGTCGCCGCCGGCTTCGTGGTCGAGCGAGCCATTGAGGTGGCCTACGATGGCACAGGCCTCGCCGATCGCCTTGCCCTTGCGGGCCTGGTCATTGCGCTCAAGGCAGGCTTCGGCCAGGCGGATGCGCTCGCAGGCACCGGTCAGCAGCATGGCGACCAGCTTATGCGGGTCGGCATCGTTGACGGCGCTGGAAACGCCGACCTTGCGGTACTGCTCTGCGTACTGACGGCTGGAACCGTACATTGGAAATTTCTCCTCAGGGACCCACGCCAGACATCAGGTGGTGGGTGCTGCCATGAATATCGGCGGTGCGGTACGGAAACTTGAGCGCTGCCCGCGACGGATCAGCTGCTGGTCTTCTTCGCCAGCGCCTGGGTCAGGCTGTCGCTGGTGGTCTGCATCTGGGTGACCAGGGTTTCCATGGCGGTGAACTGCTTGGTGTAGCGGTCGGAAACTTTCTCCATGCGCGCATCGAGCGCGTCCAGGCGGCTTTCCAGGTCCTTGATCTGCTTGTTCAGCGAATTGGTGCGCTGGGTGAGGGTGCCGGTTTCCTTGTCCAGGTTGCTCTTGATGAGCGTGTCCATGGGCTTGGCGATGGCGCCTTCCTTGCCGAACAGGCGCGCGACGGCGTCCGGGTCCTTGCCGATGGCGGTTTCCATCTTGCCGGTGTCCAGGGTCAGGCTGCCGTCGGCGGCCATGGTGACGCCCATGTCCTTGAGGCCGTTGATGTTGGTGCTGAACTGGCTGCGCAGCTGCTGCTGCAGGCCACGCACCATGGCATCGCCGGTCAGGGCGGCGGCGGTCTTGCTGGTGGCGTTGTAGGCACTGGTGGACTTCAGCGCGGTGTTCATCGCGTTGTAGGCGGCGACGAAGGTGGCCATGTCCGCCTTGACCGAGGTGTTGTCGCGGGTGATGGTCAGCGTCTGGGTCTTGCCCGCCTCGGTACCGGCCTTGGTCAGGGTCAGGTTCACGCCCGGGACGATGTCGCTGATGGTGTTGGAGCTGGAGGTGCGGGTGAAGCCGTCCACGACCACCACGGCATCCTTGGGCTCGACGGTCTGGGTCATGCCCGAGCCGGCGGTGCCGTCGTAGGTAAGGCCGCTGAGGCCGCCGTTGCCGCCGCTGGCGGTGATCTTGACGGCGCCGGCCAGGCCGGTGTCGACGGCGCTGAGCACGAGGTGCTGGCCGTCGTCGGCGGTGATGACGCTGGCGGTGACGCCCTTGCCACCGGCCGCCTTGTTGATGGCAGCGGCGATGTCGGTGAGCTTGCTGTCTTCGTTGACGACGACATCGAAGGTCTTGTCGCCATAGGCCACGGTCAGGGTGCCATCACCCACGACCGCATCCTTGCCATAGGCACCGGAGCTGAGCTTCTGGCCCTGCGCCAGTGATTTGACTTCGACCTGGTGGGTACCGGCCGAGGCCGAGGCGGCGCCGTCGGAGGTGTCGATGCTGGCGGTGAAGTTGGAATCGGTGATGGTGCTGGTCTTGAACGACGGTTTGTCGGCGTTCTTGATCAGGCTGGCCAGGGTGGTCTGCAGGTTGGTCATGCCACTGGTGAGGGTGGCGAGTGCCGACAACTTGGCACTGGCGGCAGTGCCGGCGGAATTGATCTGGTTTTCCTGGGGCTCGCGCTCCTTGGCGACCAGCTGGGCCACCAGGGTGGGAATATCGAGGCCGGTACCAATGGTGCCAATCGCCATGTCTGCAGTCCTGTCTTCAAAAGTGGGCACGCAACCGCCTGCGCTTCCTGCAGGTGGTATCGGCCCGGAACGGGGAGGCTTGAGCGCCACCGCCATCCGGCGGGCGCGCTGATGCCAAAGCAGGTGCAAGCGCCATGCCAAGACCATGAAAAAACCCCGCCGGAGCGGGGTTTCCTGTTACGCACCCTCTGCAGGCATCAGCCCTGCAGCAGGCTCATGACGCTCGAGGGCGACTGGTTGGCCTGGGCCAGCATCGCGGTGCCGGCCTGCTGCAGGATCTGCGTGCGGGTCAGTTCGGCGGTTTCCTTGGCGTAGTCGGTGTCGCGGATACGGCTGCGCGAGGCCGACAGGTTTTCCGAGGTGGTGTTCAGGTTGGCGATGGTGGAGGTGAAGCGGTTCTGGATCGCACCCATGTCGGCGCGCGAGGAGTTCACGGCCTTCAGGGCGTTGTCGACGATCGCCAGCGAGCGCTGGGCACCGGCAACGGAGCTGATGTTCAGGTCGCCGACCGAGGTCTTGGTGGTCGACACGGTGCCGCTGTTGGCTGCGGTGCTGGTTTCGGTCAGGCCAACGTTGGCGGCGGTGACTGCGGTGGCGCCAGCGGTGACGGTGCCGCCGTAGGCGACGTCGAAGGCCTGGCCGTCCTTGATGCCGCCCAGGGTGATCACGCCGCTCTTGACCGAGGCGTAGACGCCGGTGGTGTCCATCTTTTCGTTGATCGCGGCGGCGGTGGCAGCGGTGATCGACTGGCCGGCCTTCACGTTGAAGTCGGCGATGGTGACGGTCTGCGCGGTGCCACCCTTGGGGGTGTAGGAGATCTGCAGGCCGCTGAACTTGGTGTCGGCGGTGGCGGCATCGGCGCCAGCCAGGCTGGTGCCGACGTAGTCGCCGGCGAAGAACCCGCTGCCGAGCTTGCTGGTGCTGGAGTCGACGATGCTGTTGATGCCGATGGTCTGGCCCGAGTCAGCGCCGACCTGGAACAGGGCGCCGGAGAACGAGCCGTCCAGCAGCTTGGTGCCGTTGAAGTTGGTCTGGCGCGAAACGCGGTCGATTTCCGAGGTCAGCTGCTTCACTTCGGCGTTCAGCGCTTCACGGTCGCTGTCGGAGTTGGTGGCGTTGGCCGACTGCACCGACAGTTCACGGATACGCTGCAGGTTGTTGCCGATTTCAACCATCGCACCTTCGGCGGTCTGGGCCAGCGAAATGCCGTCGTTGGCGTTGCGCACGGCCACGTCCAGGCCACGGATCTGGGTGCTGAAACGCTCGGAGATGGCCAGGCCGGCCGCGTCGTCCTTGGCGCTGTTGATGCGCAGGCCCGAGGACAGGCGCTGGATCGTGGTGGCCAGGCTGGAACCGCTGGTGGACAGGTTGCGCTGGGCGTTCAGCGACATCACGTTGGTATTGATGACTTGTGCCATTTTCTTGCTCCTGGTGGCGATGATGTCGCCGGTGGTAGAGGTGTTTCCCCTTGCGGGGAGGCCACGCGTTAGGTCATGCCATGGCTGAAATCATTAGCGACACTTTGTCAACAAGCTTTAATCAATTGATGCGGAAAATCGTGGAAAAATCCGGAACAAAAAACCCCGCCGAAGCGGGGTTTTTCGTAGTGCGTACCACGCGCAGGGATCAGCCCTGCAGCAGGCTCATCACGCTCGAGGGCGACTGGTTGGCCTGGGCCAGCATCGCGGTACCGGCCTGCTGCAGGATCTGCGTGCGGGTCAGTTCGGCGGTTTCCTTGGCGTAGTCGGTGTCGCGGATACGGCTGCGCGAGGCCGACAGGTTTTCAGAGGTGGTGCCGAGGTTGGCGATGGTGGAGGTGAAGCGGTTCTGGATGGCACCCATGTCGGCACGCGAGGAGTTGACCGCCTTCAGGGCCTTGTCGACCACGTCGATGGCCTGCTGGGCGCCCACCACCTTGGAGATGTCCAGGCCGGCGGCGAAGCTCTTGGTGGTCGGCGCGGCGGGGGAGGTGGTGAAGGTCGGGGCGGTCTTGGTGGCCGGGGTGGCGGCGGTGTCGGTCCAGGTGCCTGCGGTGACCACGAAGGCCTTGAAGGCGCCGGTGGCGTCGGTGCTGTCCTTGATCGCGGTCAGGTTGACCTTGGTGGGGTCGGTCTTGTCGACTTCGGCGTAGACGCCGGACTGGTCCATCTTTTCATTCAGCGCGGCGGCCACGGCCTTGGCGGCGGCGCCCTGCATGTCGGCGGCGGTGGTGCCGGTGGCCTTGACATTGATGGTGTCCAGATCGATGGCCTTGCCGTCCGAACCGGTCACCTTCATGCCGGTGATGGTCAGGCCAAGGCCGGCGGTCACGCCTGCTGCGGCGACGGTGAGCGAGTTCTTGTCGAACTGCGAGCCGCCCAGCGAGGAGCTGCTGGCGTTGACGATGCTGTTGATGCCGATGGTCTGGCCCGAATCCGCGCCGACCTGGAACAGGGCGCCGGAGAACGAGCCGTCCAGCAGCTTGGTGCCGTTGAAGTTTGTCTGGCGCGAAACGCGGTCGATTTCCGAGACCAGCTGCTTGACTTCGGCGTTCAGCGCTTCACGGTCGCTGTCGGAGTTGGTGGCGTTGGCCGACTGCACCGACAGTTCACGGATACGCTGCAGGTTGTTGCCGATTTCGACCATCGCGCCTTCGGCGGTCTGGGCCAGCGAGATGCCGTCATTGGCATTGCGCACGGCAACGTCCAGGCCGCGGATCTGGGTGCTGAAGCGTTCGGAGATGGCCAAGCCGGCGGCATCGTCCTTGGCGCTGTTGATCCGCAGGCCCGAGGACAGGCGCTGGATGGTGGTGGCCAGGCTGGAACCGCTGGTCGACAGATTGCGCTGTGCGTTCAGCGACATCACATTGGTGTTGATGACTTGTGCCATTTCCGTGCTCCTGGGTGATGCGGGTTGGGTGGGCTGCCGTGAGGGGCAGCGGGCGATGTGCCCTGCTTGAGATCAATAACGACACGCCGGGGGGAACCTTTAGGGGTCCACGGCAGAAAATGTTCGGGTGTCAATGGCTGGAACGAAAAAACCCCGCCGGGGCGGGGTCTTTCGTAGAGCGAATGCCGTGCAGGGATCAGCCCTGCAGCAGGCTCATCACGCTCGAGGGCGACTGGTTGGCCTGGGCCAGCATCGCGGTACCGGCCTGCTGCAGGATCTGCGTGCGGGTCAGTTCGGCGGTTTCCTTGGCGTAGTCGGTGTCGCGGATACGGCTGCGCGAAGCGGACAGGTTTTCCGAGGTGGTGCCGAGGTTGGCGATGGTGGAGGTGAAGCGGTTCTGGATCGCACCCATGTCGGCACGCGAGGAGTTCACCGCGGTCAGCGCCTTGTCGACGATCGACAGGGCCTGCTGGGCGCCGGCGACCTTGGAGATGTCCAGGTCGGAGGCGTAGTTGGTCTTGAGCAGGGCCTGCGCGCCAGCGTTGGTCGGGGCGTAGGCGGCACCCGGCAGGGCAACACCGGTGGTGGTGCCGACGCTGCCGAAGGTCACGTCAATGGCATTGAACACGCCCTTGTCGTCCACGTTGTTCTGCACCGAGGTGAGCTTGACCGCACCGGAGGCGCCGGCTTCGGCATAGACGCCGGTCTGGTCCATCTTTTCATTGATGGCGGCGGCGACGGCAGCGGTGGCGGCCTTCTGGGTGGCAGCCAGGTCGACGCCGGCCTTCACTTCGATGTCCGACAGCTTGTAGGAGTTGCCGTCGGCGCCCTTGATTTCCATGCCGGTGATCTTGACGTCGCCATTGGCGGCGCCCTGGGCAAGGGTGAACGTGCCGGTATCGAACTTGGCGCCGCCCAGCGCGCTGGCGCTGGCGTTGACGATGCTGTTGATGCCGATGGTCTGGCCCGAATCGGCGCCGACCTGGAACAGGGCGCCGGAGAACGAGCCGTCCAGCAGCTTGGTGCCGTTGAAGTTGGTCTGGCGCGAAACGCGGTCGATTTCCGAGACCAGCTGCTTCACTTCGGCGTTCAGCGCTTCACGGTCGCTGTCGGAGTTGGTGGCGTTGGAGGACTGGACCGACAGTTCACGGATGCGCTGCAGGTTGTTGCCGATTTCGACCATCGCGCCTTCGGCGGTCTGGGCCAGCGAGATGCCGTCGTTGGCATTGCGCACGGCAACGTCCAGGCCACGGATCTGGGTGCTGAAGCGTTCGGAGATGGCCAGGCCGGCGGCATCGTCCTTGGCGCTGTTGATCCGCAGGCCCGAGGACAGGCGCTGGATGGTGGTAGCCAGGCTGGAACCGCTGGTCGACAGATTGCGCTGTGCGTTCAGCGACATCACATTGGTGTTGATGACTTGTGCCATTTCCGTGCTCCTGGATACGAAGGTATTGCGGTTTTTTGGGGTGCCCCGGGGGAGGCAGTGGGCGATGTGCCCTGGTTGAAATCATTAACGACACCCCGCCGGGAACCTTTAGGGTCGACAGGGGGATTTTTGCGCTTGTCAACAAAAAAACCCCGCCGGGGCGGGGTTTTCTGTGATGCATCTACTGCCGGGATCAGCCGTTCAGCAGGCTCATCACGCTGGAAGGCGACTGGTTGGCCTGGGCCAGCATCGCGGTGCCGGCCTGCTGCAGGATCTGCGTGCGGGTCAGTTCGGCGGTTTCCTTGGCGTAGTCGGTGTCGCGGATACGGCTGCGCGAGGCCGACAGGTTTTCGGAGGTGGTGTTCAGGTTGGCGATGGTGGAGGTGAAGCGGTTCTGGATCGCACCCATGTCGGCGCGCGAGGAGTTGACCGACTTCAGCGCATCATCGATGACCGACAGAGCGCGCTGGGCGCCAGCGACGCTGGAGATGTTCACGCCGCTCACGGTGTCGCTGACCGCGGCATCGACCTTGGTCGCCGAAATGCCGGCGAAGGCCGGGGCCAGGTCGGCGTCGGTGGTAGTACCGGCGGTGAACTCGAAGGCCTGGCCCGACTTCAGCGAGGTCAGCGTCATCACGCCAGCCTTGTCCAGCGAGGCGTAGACGCCGGTCTGGTCCATCTTGTCGTTCAGCGCGTTGACCGTCTTCTTGGCAACGTCGATGGCCGATTCGCCCGCCTTGAAGGACACGTCGCCGATATCCACGTTGTTCACCTTCAAGCCGGTGACCTTGCCGTCTGCCGCTGCGGCATCGCCGTAGATGGCGCCCGTGCTCTTCTGCTCCGCGGCGTACTTGCCGCTGCCCAGCGTATCGGTGCTCGCGTCAACGATGCTGTTGATGCCAATGGTCTGGCCCGAATCGGCGCCGATCTGGAACAGCGCGCCCGAGAACGAGCCGTCCAGCAGCTTGGTGCCGTTGAAGTTGGTCTGGCGGGAAACGCGGTCGATTTCCGAGGTCAGCTGCTTCACTTCGGCGTTCAGCGCTTCGCGGTCGCTGTCGGAGTTGGTGGCGTTGGCCGACTGCACCGACAGTTCACGGATGCGCTGCAGGTTGTTGCCGATTTCGACCATCGCGCCTTCGGCGGTCTGGGCCAGCGAAATGCCGTCGTTGGCATTGCGCACGGCCACGTCCAGGCCGCGGATCTGGGTGCTGAATCGCTCGGAGATGGCGAGGCCGGCCGCGTCGTCCTTGGCGCTGTTGATGCGCAGGCCCGAGGACAGGCGCTGGATCGTGGTGGCCAGGCTGGAACCGCTGGTCGACAGATTGCGCTGTGCGTTCAGCGACATCACGTTGGTATTGATTACTTGTGCCATTTATCTCTTTCCTGTGGGCAAGTTCCGGCCGCGGCGTGCACCCGGAGTTGACGCAGAGTCCGCACCCGTGGCGGATGCAGCTGTTGCAGGAGAGATAACGGCGGTTGGCGCGAAGCCTTGAGAAAAAATACGCGGAAAACATCACCCGGGAGGGGTGATGGTCGGTGGTCGCGCGCGTCCGGCAGGGGCCGGAACACGCGCGAAAGCCTGCAGCGCGGGGCGTCTGGCGCCCGGCGTGCGCGCTATGTCAGCGGATCGCGTTGAACAGCGACATCTGCTGCATCTGGGTGAAAATCGTCTGCGCGGCCTGCAGGGAAATCTGTTCCAGCTGGTACTGGCCGATGGCTTCGGCGTAATCCAGGTCGCGCATGGCCGACAGGGTGGTCTTCAGGGTCACGCCGTTGGCCTCGCGCAGAGCGCCGGCATCGTCGATGGCCTTGAGCTGGGCACCGCCGGCGGCGCGGGCGTCGATGAACTTCTCCGAGGCACGGGCCACGTCACGGATGCCGGCCTGCAGGATGTTCTGCTGGCGGGCCACGGCGGTCGGGTCGTCGGCGGCGTTGTCCAGGGCGTTGATCATGCCGTCCAGGGTGGAGAAGATGTCGCGGGCATCGGCAGCGCCGATCCCGAAGCTGTCGCCCGCCTTGGGTTCACCTTCGATCCGCATGGAAACGCCTTCGAACGTGATGTCTTCGCCGGCCTTGAAAGCGCCGGTCTTGACCACGGTGTTGGTCGCATCGACCACTTCATAGGCGTCCGGCCCGGTGAAGCGCAGGGTGTAGCTGGCGCCATCCCAGCTGCCCGAGGCCGGGTCGCGGCCGAAGGTGGTGAGCACGCCGGTGCCGGTGTTGGTGCCGGCGGCGCTGCCGTCCAGGGTGCCATCACCGGTGCGGATGCGCAGGAAGATCTCGCTGCCGGGCAGGGCATCCTTGACGAAGGTGTCCGGCGCCACTTCCACCTGGCGCTGGGTCTGGTCGCCGTTGTAGGTGACCACGCCGTTGCTGAGCTTGAACGGCGCATCGGCGTCGTCGGTGCCGCCGAACAGGTAGCGGCCGGTGCCGTCGGTGGAATTGGCCAGCGACAGCAGGCCGTCGCGCACGCTCTTCAGTTCCGAGGCGATCGACTTCAGGTCGGCCGCCGACAGCGCCGGGTTGTTGGCCTGGATGGTCAGTTCGGTGATGTGGGCCATCATCTCGCCGGCCTGGGCCAGCGCGTTTTCCTGCAGGCCCAGGCGGTTTTCCACCACGTCGCCATTGCGGGCGAAGCGGTCCAGTTCGGCCACGGCGCGGTCCAGGCCGACCGCGGTGCCGGCGGCGACCGGGTCGTCCTTGGCGCTGACCAGTTTCTTGCCAGTAGCCAGCTGCTGCTCCAGGTGGTTCATCTTGCTCTGCTTGGCCATCATCATCGAGATGGACTGGTTGAACATCATCCCGGTGGAGATTCGGTTGTTCATCGCGAAACGGCTCCCAGGATGGTCTGGAACATGGTGTCGGCAGTGGAAATCAGCTGCGAGGCGGCCTGGTAGGCCTGCTGCAGCCGGAGCATGTCGGCGGCTTCTTCGTCCAGGTTGACCCCGGACACCGAGTCGCGCGAGGCCTGTGCCTGGTCGGTGATGACCTGCTGGGCCTGCAGCGAGTAGTCGGCTGCGCGCGCGGCCGAACCGACCAGGGTGGTCAGGCCGCCGAGCGCGCCGTTCAGGGTGACCGTGCCGGCATTGAAGCTCTTGGCGTCTTCCACCTTGGCCAGCAGCAGGGCGTTGGTGTTGTCGCTGGACCCGGCCGGGGTGGGGCTGATGTTGAAGCTGTCGCCGACCTTGGGCGCACCGTCCAGCACGAAGCTCCAGCCGTTGGCGCTGATGGTCTGGCCGGCGGTGTAGGTGAACGGGCCGGTGCCATCGATGGTGTATTCGGTGGCGCTGGTGAACACGATCGCGGCCGGGTTGCGCAGGTTCGCGTTGGTGTAGTCGCCCACTGCCACGCCACTGACCTTGCCGGTGCCGGTGTTGCCCAGGCCGGCGGCGGCCTTGATCGGCGCGGCGGCGGCAATGCGTGAGGTATCGGTGATCGCCACCGACAGGGTACCGGCGACGCCGGCGGTGGGCTGGAGCAGGAAGCGGTCGTTCTGCGCCGGGGTGCCGGACATCACCATTTCCACGCCGTTGAGCACCAGCGGGTCGGCCGCGGTGCCGGTGCCGGTCATCGGCACGGCAGCACCGGTATCGGCACGCGTGGCCTGCCAGGCACCGCCGTCGAACTTCAGCACGATGTTCTGGCCGTCCAGCTTGGACAGGTCGCCGAAGCTGGCGCTGAAGCTGGCGGTGCCGGTATTGCCGGTGTTGCCGGTAACGCGCGGGCTGCCGTAGTTGAAGAAGTCGCCGCCCATGTTGCCGTACAGGTCGACGCCCTGGTGGTGGGTGTCGTTGAAGTTGCTGGCCAGGCCCACGGCAAGCTTGCCCAGCTCGGCCTGGGTGGGGGTGAGCACCGAATCGCGGAACTCGAGCAGGCCGCCGATCTGGCCGCCCAGGCTCTTCGGGTCCAGGGTGATCTTCTGGCCCTGGGTTTCCATCGCCAGCTGCAGGCGCTCGGGCTGGTAAGGGTCGGTCACCGTGGTGACCTTGCTGGCGGTGGTGCCTACCACCACGGCCTGGCCGCCGGCGGTATAGACGTTCATGAAGCCGCCGTCCTGGATCACCGCGGTACCGCCGGTGTAGCCGATCAGGTTGGCCACCAGCTGGTCGCGGCGGTCGAGCAGGTCCGGTGCGGCGGTATTGGCGTTGCTGCCGATGGCACCGTTGAGCTGGGCGATTTCCGCTGCCAGCCGGTTGACCTCGGAGGCGCCGGCGATGAGGCCGTTGTTGACCTCGCCATTGAGCGAGTTGAGGCTTTCGTTGAGCTGCTTGAAGCGGCTGGCCAGGGTGCCGGCGTTGTCCAGCACGTTCTGGCGGTCGGCGGTGCCCGAGGCATTCGAGGACAGGCCGCTGACCGTATCGAAGAAGTTCGACCACACGCCGGAGACATTGGTGGCGGTATCGGAGAACAGCGAATCCACGCGGTCGGCCAGGGTGGACAGCTGCTTCAGCCGCGCCAGTTCGCCACTGCTGTCGAGCAGCCGCGAGATCGCCAGCTGGTCGGCCACGCGGCGCACGTCGGTGATGCGGGTGCCGTTGCCGATATCGCCATAGCCCAGGTTCTGCGGGCTGGCGGTGGCGAAGTCCACCTTCTGCCGGCTGTAGCCGGGCGTGTTGATGTTGGCGACGTTATGGCTGGTGGTGGCCAGTGCGCGCTGGAAGGCGAGCAGGGCGCTGGTGCCGGTGGAAAGTACGGACATGGTTTACCTCAACGACGGATTGCCCCCAGCCCGGCGGGGCTGGCGGTGCTGGCAAAGGTGCGGCCCAGGCGCTGGCTGGCATCGCCCACGGCGGCGATGGCGCGCTCGATGGTCGGGCCGCCGGCGATCGCGGCGATCTTGGCCGCGTAGCTGGGGTCGGTGGCGTAGCCGGCCTTCTGCAGGCCCTGGGCGAAGCCGCGGACATCGCCGCCGGCCTGCAGCGCGTTCTGGTAGCGCGGGCTGTTCTTGAGCAGTTTCACGTAGTCGGCAAAGCTGTCGCCAACCGAGGTGTAGGCACGGAAGCTGGCGGTTTCGTTGCGGCGCACGCCATCCACGTACTCGTGGGTGCCGCTGGTGGCGCGTTCGCCACTCCAGCCGCTGGCCTTGATGCCGAACAGGTTGTGCGAGCTGCCGCCGCCATTGCGCTGCACCAGCTTGCGGCCCCAGCCGGTTTCCAGCGCGGCCTGGGCGACCAGCGCCTTGGCATCCACGCCCAGTTCGCGCGCGGCCTGCTGCGCGTGGCCCCAGATGCTGGCCACGAAGCCTTCGGGGGTATGTGCGCCCAGCTGGGCGGCGGCGGTGCTGCCGGCCAGCGTGTCCACGGCACTGGGGCCGGTGTTGGCGGCGGCGGTGGTGCCGACATCGCGCCAGCGGTCGTCGGCCATCGCCCAGTTGTCGCTGGACGGATCGGTGGCGGGCGCGGCCCCATACGGATCGCTGCGGCCGATTGCTTCATGCATCTGGCTGCTTTCGCGGCCGGCAATCAGGTCCAGGGCGCGTTCCATCGGTTGCAGCACCGCCGACGGCGCCTGCCCGCCGAGCTGCTGCAGCAGCTCCACTTCGCTTGGTGCGGACGGCGCTGCACCGGACGCGGGCAGGGCCATCGGCGCGGCGGCCGGCGCGTTGAGCCGGTAGGCGCGCAGCGCCGCGGCCGGATCGAGACGGGTGTCGGTGGGCTTGGTGGCCTCGGTTTCGCCGCCGCCGAGCTGGCGCGAGATCATCGCCGACAACCCCAGGCCGCGGCCCTTGGTCATCGCTTCGGCGATCTTCTGGTCGTACATGTCGCGGAACATCTGGTTTTCGCCGGGTAGCAGCGAATCGCCGAAACTGGCATCGCGCATGCTCTTGACCAGCATCTGCGCGAACTGGCCTTCCAGCTGGCGCGCGACCTTGTCGACCTTGGCCGGGCTGTTGGCCTGGGCCGGATTGAGCTCCAGTGACGGTTGGATGCGCATCAGATCACCTCGAGTTCGGCACTCAGCGCGCCGGCCTGCTTGAGCGCCTCCAGGATCGCGATCAGGTCGCCCGGGGCGGCGCCCACGGCATTGACCGCGTGCACGATCTCATCGAGGGTGCTGCCGCCGTTGAACTTGAACATGCGGCTGCCGTCGTTGGTGGCGGTGATGGTGGACTGCGGCGTGGCCACGGTCTGGCCACCGGCGAAGGCATTGGGCTGGCTGACGTTGGTGTTTTCGTTGATCGTCACGGTCAGCGAACCGTGCGAGATGGCGGCGGCGCCGACCCGTACCTGCGAACCGATCACCACGGTGCCGGTGCGCGAATTGACCACCACCTTGGCCGGCGCGGTGCCGGGGGTGAGTTCGAGGTTCTCGATGCGGGCCAGCAGGCCGATGCGTGCGCCGGGGTCCTGGGGCGACTGCACCGCCACGGTGACGCCATCCACGGCGCGCGCGGCGCCATCGCCGAATGCGTTGTTCAACGCGGCGACCATGCGCGACACGGTGGTGAAGTCGTTCTTGTGCAGGTTGAGCGTGATCTCGCCGCCGGCGCTGAACACGTCGGGCAGGGCACGTTCGACGGTAGCGCCGTTCGGAATGCGGCCGACGCTGGGCACGTTGACCGACACCCGCGAGCCATCCTTGCCCTGTGCGCCAAAGCCACCCACCACCAGGTTGCCCTGGGCGATGGCGTAGACCTGGCCGTCGGCACCCCGCAGCGGTGCCATCAGCAGCGAACCGCCACGCAGCGACACCGCATTGCCGATCGACGACACGGTGATGTCGATCGGCTGGCCCGGCTTGGCGAACGGCGGCAGCTCGGCGTGGATCGCCACGGCGGCCACGTTCTTCAGCTGGGGGTTGACGTTGGCCGGCACGTTCACGCCCAGCTCGCCCAGCAGGTTCTTCAGGCTCTGCACGGTGAAGGGGGCCTGGCTGGTGCGGTCACCGCTGCCATCCAGGCCGACCACCAGGCCGTAACCGACCAGCGCATTGCCGCGCACGCCGCCGACCTGGGCCAGGTCCTTGATCCGCTCAGCCGAGGCCGGCGCAGCAACGAACAGCAGGGCCATCAACGCGACGGCAACACGGGGGAACCGGGAAAATTTCATATGCATCTCAGAACGGCACCAAAGCCGAATTGAAGAAACGACTCAGCCAGCCCATCGCATTGGACTGGGCCACCGGGCCGCGGCCGCCGTAGACGATGCGCGCATCGGCCACGCGGCTGGAGGGAATGGTGTTGTCCGGGGAAATGTCCGCCGCGCGCACGACGCCCTGCACCTGCACCAGCTCATCACCCTGGTTCAGCCGCAGGTTCTTGGCACCCTGCACGACCAGGTTGCCGTTCGGCAGGCGCTGCATCACGGTCACGGTCACGCTGCCCTGCAGGCGGTTGCTCTGCGCGCTGGTGCCCTTGCCGGTGAAGTCGCGCGAGCCGGTCGCGCTGGCGCCCAGGATGTCCTTGCCGCCCAGGGTCACCGGCGCACCGAACAGCGTGGGCGTGCCCAGCGCGAGGTTGGATTCCTTGTCGGTGCTGGTGTTGGCGGTGGTCTGCGCGGTGGTGCTTTCGGTCAGGGTGATGGTCAGCAGGTCGCCGACATCGCGTGCGCGGCGGTCGGAATACAGCTGCAGGCCGGGGCCCGAGGCGTAGATCGCCCCGGCCGTGGCCGGTGCGCTGGGCGCGACCACGGGCACGACCGGCGCCATTGCCGGATACGGGCGCACATCGCCCGCGATGACGCAGCCGCCGAGCAGGGCGGTCACGGCGCTGGCGAGCAGCAGGCGAAGGGTAGGGCGCAGAGGCGACATGGCAGGTTCCCGGTTCAACCGATCAGACGTTGTTGTTGAGGTAGCCGAGCATGGAGTCGGTGGTGGAGATCGCCTTGGCGTTCATTTCGTAGGCGCGCTGGGTTTCGATCATCGACACCAGCTCTTCGACCACGTTGACGTTGCTGCCTTCCAGCGCACCCTGCACCACGCTGCCCAGGCCGTTCAGGCCGGGGTTGCCGTTCTGTGCGGGGCCGGAGGCGGTGGTTTCCAGGAACAGGTTCTCACCGCGTGCCTGCAGGCCGGCCGGATTGACGAAGTCGGTCAGGGTCAGCGCGCCGATTTCCACCGAGGCGGCGTCGTCGGCCATCTTCACGCTGATGGTGCCGTCGGTGCCGATGGTGAGCGACTGCGCGCCTTCGGGAATCTGGATGCCCGGCTGCACCGGGTAGCCGCTGTTGGTGACCAGTTCGCCCTGCTGGTTGCGCTGGAACGAGCCGTCACGGGTGTACGCCGACGAACCATCGGGCATCTGCACTTCGAAGAAGCCGCGGCCGTTGACCATCACGTCCAGCGCGCGGCCGGTCTGCTGCTGGCTGCCCTGTTCGAAGTTCTTCGAGGTAGCCACCACGCGCACGCCGGTACCCAGCTGCAGGCCGGTCGGCAGCTGCGTCTGGGCAGACGAAGAACCGCCAGGCTGGCGCACCTGCTGGTACAGCAGGTCTTCGAAGCTGGCACGGTCCTGCTTGAAGCCGGTGGTGTTGGTGTTGGCGAGGTTGTTGGAAACCACCGACATGCGCGTCTGCTGCGCATCCAGTCCGGTCTTGGCGATCCACAATGCCTGGTTCATGGCCTTGTTCCTGTGTTGATGCGGGTGGCCACGCGGGGTGGCCGTTGTCCTGGCTGATGCATGGCGCGTGCCACAACCGCGCCGGGATTACGTCGGGGGCGCCGGTCAGCTGCCCAGGCGCAGCAGGGAGTTGGCGCTGCGGGCGTTTTCGTCGCCGTGCTTGATCACCTTCACCTGCATTTCGTACTGCCGCTGCAGCTGGATCATCTGCACCAGCGCGCCGGCGGCATCCACGTTGCTGCCTTCCAGCTGGCCGCTGTCCAGCGACTTGCCCTGGGCCTGCACGAACGGCTGCTGCGGGTCGGTGTTGCGCATCAGGCCGTCCAGCCCGCGCTCCAGCCGCGCATCCTCGGCGGCGACCACGCGCAGGCGGCCGATCACCGCCATGGTCTGCGGGCCTTCCCCCTGCGGGATGATCGAGATGGTGCCGTCGTTGCCGATGTCCATCGCCTGGTACGGCGGAATCGCGATCGGGGCGCCGTTCTCGTCCAGCACCGGATGGCCGCCGGCGGTTACCAGCTGGCCATTGGGCGTGATCGACAGCGATGCACCGCGGGTATAGGCCTCGCCGCCCCCGGTGGGCGCCTGCACGGCCAGCCAGTTGCCGGCGTCCAGCGACAGGTCCAGCGCGTTGCCGGTGATGTGCTGGGCACCCTGGCGCCGGTTGAAGCCGGCATCCACGTGCAGCGCGTCCACGCGCGAGGCGTAGCCGGCACCCTTGATCGGGAAGGCCTCGGTGTTGGCGAGGGCTTCCTTGAATCCGGGGGTATCGGTGTTGGCCAGGTTGTGCGACAGCGTGCCCTGCGCCTGCAGGGACGCACGTGCACCGGTCATCGCGACGTAGAGCGCCTTGTCCATCGTTGTATTCCCGTGCTGCTGCGATCAGTGGCTCATCAACGGATGTTGATGATGGTCTGGGTGATCTGGTCCATCGTGGAGACCATCTGCGAGTTGGCCTGGAAGTTGCGCTGGGCGGTGATCATGTTGACCAGCTGCTCGGTCAGGTCGACCGTGGAGGACTCCAGCGAACCGGCCTGGACCTTGCCCAGGTTGGAGCTGTCGGGTGCGCCGGTACGCGGGGTGCCGGAGCTGAAGGTTTCCACCCACAGGTTGTTGCCCTTGGCTTCCAGGCCCTGCGAGTTGTTGAAGGTGGTCAGCGCGACCTGGCCCAGCGGCTTGTCGTCGCCGTTGGTGTAGCGGGCGTAGACCACGCCGTCTTCGGACACGGTAATCTCATTGAGCTTGCCGGCCGCGTAGCCGTCCTGCTGGGTGTTGCGCAGTGCGAACTTCTCGCCGTACTGGGTCGACCCGGTGACATCCAGGGTCATCGCCAGGGTGCCGGCGCCGGTAGTCGGGGTGAACGGGTCCATCACGATCTGGCCGTTGGCCGGGTTGGTCAGCGCGCCGGCATCGTTGAAGCTCAGCGTGGTCGGGGTGCCCACGGCCTGGCCGTCGACGTAGTTGTAGACCTGCCATTCGTTGGCGGTGGCGGTCTTGACGAAGTACGAGGTCTGGGTGTGGCTCACGCCCAGCGAGTCGTACACGGTGATGCCGCCGGTGGACTGGTTGTAGCTGTTGGAATCGGTCGGGTCGAAGGTGGCCAGGGTCGGTTGCTTGGCGTTGGCCGGCAGGGTGAAGGCCACGTTGACCTTGCCGGTCTGCTTGGGCGGGCTGTCGGTGGTGAGCAGCTGCAGGTCGGTGAGGCGGCCGCTGTCGAAGCTGGTGCCGTCGGCATTGGGCGCGAACACCTGCAGGCGTGCACCCTGCGGGTTGGTCACATAGCCGGCCTGGTCGGTCTGGAAGTTGCCGGCGCGCGAATACACGCGGGCGCCGTTCATGTTCATGGTGAAGAAGCCCTCACCGGAGATCGCCATGTCCAGGCTGCGCCCGGTCTGTTCGTTGTTGCCCTGCGAGAACTGCTGGGCCACGTTGGTCAGGCGCACGCCCGAGCCGACCGCGTTCTTGGACAGGCCGTAGCTGGTGGCCGAGAACAGGTCGGCGAACTCGGCGCGCGATTCCTTGAAGCCGGTGGTGTTGACGTTGGCGATGTTGTTCGCGGTGACGTTCAGGTCGGCATTGGCGGCATTGATGCCGGACAGCGAAATGTTGAAGCCCATGGGGTTCTCCTTGGATGCGTGACGAAGGGACTCAGCTGACGCGCAGCACGTAGTCGATCGGGGCCGTGCCCAGGCCCTTGAGGTTGAGGTACAGGCCGTCCGAGCCGACGGTGACGCTTTCCACCGGTGCTTCGACGTAGGTATTGATCTTGGTCTGGGTGCCGGCACTGTCGGTGTGGGTGGCGGCGATGGTGTAGCTGCCGGCGGCCATGCGGTTGCCGTTGGCATCCTTGCCATCCCAGTCGAAGGTCACTTCGCCGGCTTCCTTGGCTTCCACGCTGAGCTGGGTGACCTTCACGCCGTTGGCGTCGGTGATGTCCACGGTGACGTAGCCGGCGCCGGGCGCGGCGACCATGCCGCTGGTATCGCCTTCGGCCTCCAGCTGCCACTTGGTGGAGGGCACCAGTACGTCGTGGCCGACCAGCGCGGCGCCGCGCAGCACCTGGTCGCCGGCCATCGATTCCTGGAAGCCCTTGACGGTGCTGTTGAGGTCGTTGATGCCCTGCACCTGCGACAGCTGCGCCATCTGCGCCACCATCTGGGTGTTGTCCATGGGCTTGAGCGGATCCTGGTGCTGCAGCTGCTCGGTCATCAGGCGCAGGAAGTCGGCCTGGTCCAGGGTGTCCTTCTTCTTGGTGGTGCTGCTGTTGGGTGCGTTCAGGCCCAAGGCGCTGTAGATGTCGGTGTTGCCGACGCCGCTGGTGCTGCTCATGACGGTATGTCCTGCAATAAGAAGGGTCAGCGACCCATGGTCAGGGTGGCCAGCGCCAGTTCCTTGGCGGTGGTGAGCATCTCCACGCCGGCCTGGTAATTGCGCGAGGTCGAGATCAGGTTGACCATCTGGGCAACGGGGTCGACATCGGGCTGGTAGATGTAGCCATCGCCATCGGCCAGCGGGTGGCCGGGTTCGTAGCGCTTGATCGGCGCGGCGTTGCTCTGGCTGATTTCCTTGACCTGGACGGTGGTGATGTTCGGGTCGGTGCGGCTGGTGACCGACTGGAAGATCGGTTCCAGCGGCTTGTAGACGGCATCGGCCGAGCCGGCGATGGTGTCGGCGTTGGACAGGTTGGAGGCCAGCGTGCTCATGCGCACGGACTGGGCCTGCAGCGCGGAGCCGGCGATATCGAAAATGGGCAGGTTGCTCATGGCTTATTGCCCCGTGATCGCGGTGAGCATGGAGCGCACCTTGGATTCGACGAAGCTCAGCGAGGCGCGGTATTCCAGCGCGGCGCGGCCATAGGCGGCGCGCTCGGCATCGGGATCGACGGTGTTGCCGTCGATGCTCGGCTGCACGCCTTCCTTGGTGATCTGGAACGGGTTGAGCCCACCACCGATGGTGAAGTGCTGCTCATTGGTGGTCCGCATGAGACCGTTGCTGTCGGCACCCTGGGCGTTGCGCAGGGCGGCATCGAAGTCCAGGTCCTGGGCCTTGTACCCGGGGGTATCGGCATTGCTCAGGTTGCTGGCAATCAGCTTCATCCGCTGCTCGCGCAACGGCATGGCCTGGGCATGGACACCCAGATAGTCGGAAATCAGGTTGGGCATGGCGCTCTCCCACGGGACGATGTGGGGGAGGGTGCAAGGTGTGTGCCAGAACGTGGGATGGGCCCGTAACGGTTACTCGCCCATGGTTGATTGATCCGGATCCCGATGGGCCCGTAATGGGTATGTGCCCATGGTTGATTGATCCGGATCCTGATGGGCCCGTAACAATTCGTAGCCCCGGCCGTTGGCCGGACACCGCGCGCAGCGCGGCCCAAGTATCCGGAGGCGTTTACGTAAGGGTTGCGACCAACACCCCGGCGTTTATACGTTCCGAAGAAGCCCGTCAGGCGTTCATGACCCCGGAACGAAGAGCAGCCGGCCAACGGCCGGCGCTACCGCTTCGGACGCTTTAAACGCCGGAGGGATGACCGGAACCGCGGTTTGCCGTGCCCGGACGCTTGGGCCGCGCTGCGCGCGGTGTCCGGCCAACGGCCGGGGCTACGAATTGTTACGGACCCATCAGGATCCGGATCAATCAACCATGGGCCCAGCAACCGTCACGGGCCGTTTCCGGCGCCTCAGGCCGCCAGGGCGACCTTCCGGAGGCGGTCGAGTACGAAATCGGCCAGTTCGTGCGGGGAATACTTCGCCACGAAGGCGTTGGCGCCGACCCGTTCGACCATGGCGTTGTTGAATACGCCCGAGAGGGAGGTGTGCAGCAGCACGTACAGGCCGGCCAGGCCCGGGTGGCGACGGATTTCCGTCGTCAGGGTGTAGCCGTCCATGGCCGGCATTTCGATGTCCGAAATGACCATGGCGTAACGCTCGGCCGGGTTTTCGCCGGCGGCGTGGATCTGCAGCAGGTGGTCCAGCGCCTGCTTGCCGTCCGAGAGCAGGGTGGCACCCACGCCCAGCTGGTCCAGCACGCTGCGGATCTGCTGGCGGGCCACGCGCGAGTCGTCCACCACCAGTACCTGCAGCTGCGGGGCGTCGGCCGGCAGCGCCATCGAGGGGTCCAGGACCGCCTCGCCACGCACCTGGGCGATGTCGGCCAGCACGCTTTCCACGTCGATCACCTGGATAAGCTCACCCTGGAAGCGGGTGACGGCGGTCAGGTAGCTCGATTCGGCGCCCAGCTCCGGCGGCGGGTGGATGTCCTCGACCGCGATGTTGACGATGCGCTCCACGCCGCTGACCAGGAAGCCCTGGATAGAACGGTTGAACTCGGTCACCACCAGGTAGCCCGGCGCCTTGTCAGCGTCCGGCTCGCGCTCGGGGTGGCCGATCGCCAGGCCCAGGTCCAGCACCGGCACCGAGCGGCCGCGCACGTCGGCCACGCCGGCGAACTGGCTGGGCAGCCCGGGCACCTGGAACAGGTCCGGCCGGCGCAGGACTTCCTGCACCTTGAACACGTTGACGCCAAAAAGCTGACGTCCGCCTAGGCGGAACAGCAGCAGGGCCAGGCGGTTGTGGCCAGCCAGGCGCGTGCGCTGGTCGATGCGGTTGAGCAGGTCATGTGACATGGGAGTGGTATCGGCGCCAACCGCGTTCACTTGAGCGGGCAGATGACCGCGTGAACGGCACGGCGCTTGCATGGTGCTGCGCATGTGCCATGCCCCCGGAGCCGCCATGCGTATCCTTCTTATAGTTGTCACGCTGATCGCCTTGGCAGGTGCGTCCCCGCACGCCCGGGCCGCCGGCGGCTGGCAGCCTGTAGACAGCATCCGCGCCGCCGCGCTGTCCACGTTGCCGGCGGGCAGCGAAGGCGACACGACCCTGGATTCGGCGCTGCGCCTGCCGGCCTGCGGCCAGGACCTGCGCGCCCAGCCCACCGGCACCAGCACCGTGGAGGTCAGCTGCCCCGACGCGGGCGGCTGGCGCCTGTTCGTGCCGGTGAAGGTGCGCCGCAACCAGACCGTGCTGATCCTCAATCGTGGCATTGCCGCTGGAGAAACCATCGGGGTGGCCGATATCACCACTGCACAGCGTGACGTGGCCCGCATTGCCGGTGCTGCCCTGGCCGATCCGGCCGTGGCGGTGGGGCGGGTGGCGCGGCGTACGCTGAGTGCCGGCAGCCTGCTGTCGGCCAACGACCTGGTCGCCCAGCGTCTCATCCGCCGCGGCGACAGCGTCGCACTGGTCTCCCGTTTTGGCGGGGTCGAAGTCCGGGTGGCGGGCAAGGCACTGGCCGATGCAGGTGAAAATGAACGCGTATCCGTGGAAAATCTGTCGTCACGCAAGGTGGTCCAGGGCACGGTGGCGGCCAGTGGCGACGTTTTTGTGACGCGCTGACCACTCCAGCACGCAAAATCTCCTAAAGATGCCGGCCCCCGTGCCGTTATCCCTTGTGAACCGTAACTCCCAGGACAACCCATGAGCCAGAAAATCGACGGCAACCTGCAGGCGACCGCCCATCTGCGCAGCATTGCGCCGGGCAACAAGCCCAGCGTGAGCACCGATGCCCCGGCGCGGCCGGTGGAAGCGGCCGACAGCCTGAAGCTGACCGGCGAGGCCACCAGCCTGCAGGCCCTGCAGCGCGAACTGAGCACCGCCCCGGCGATCGATGCCGGCCGCGTGCAGGCCGTGCGCGAGTCGCTGCAGAACGGCACCTACAAGATCAACCCGGACGCGATCGCCTCGCGCATGCTTGAGCTGGACCAGCAGCTGCAGAAATGAAGCTGGCCATGAGCGAGCCTCTGCAGCGCCTCAGCGATGCCCTGGACGTCGAACGCCAGGCATTGGTGGAGCATGACGTCCAGTCCCTGATCCGCGCCACCAGCGCCAAGCTCGATGCGCTGCGTGCGCTGGAGCAGGTGTTGCCGGTGGGGCAGAACGAACGCCTGCAGGAACTGGCCGAGCGCAACCGCGCCAACGGCGTGCTGCTGGCGCGCCGCCGCCGCGAGGTCAACTGGGCGCTGCGCCAGCTGGGCCGCAGCGAAGCCTCCTCGGCGTACGACGCCAAGGGCCAGGCCAACACCCTGCATACGCGCCGGCCGCTGGCCGTCGCCTGAGCGCCACGCCGGATCGCGCTCCAACACGGATATAGTGGGCACCTGTTTCAACTGCCCCGATGTGACCGTGACCGTGCCCACCACTTTTGTCACCGCACCGCTGCCGCCGCAGCCGGTTCTGCTTGCGCTGTTCGAGCGCATCAACGAAGGCGTGCTCCTGTTCCGTGATGACGGCAGCGTCGCCGTGGCCAATGCCGCCGTGCGCGGCATGCTTGGCCAGGCCGAGATCGAGGCCGGCGTGGATCCCGCGCAATGGCTGCGCCAGCTGCTGCCACCCGATGCCCTCGAGCACGCCCGCCTGCACGGCCACTGGAACGGCAGCCTGCCGGTGGGCGAGCGCATGGTCATCGCTCATGTCTACCAGCAGGAAGATGCCGGCAAGCGCCACTATCTGGCCCTGTTCCGCCGCATCGAAGGCCAGGAAGACTACGAGCGCGAGCTGCAGCAGCGCCACGCCGAACTGCGCCAGGCCTACCTGCGTCTCAACGGCACCCAGGAAAAACTGCTGCAGTCGGAAAAGATGGCCTCCATCGGCCAGCTCGCCGCCGGCGTGGCGCACGAGATCAACAACCCCATCGGTTACGTGCACTCCAACCTGGGCAGCCTGCAGGAATACCTGCGCAGCCTGTTCACCGTGATCGAAGCCTACGAACGCGCACTACGCGCGCCGGACCCGAAGGCGCTGATTCCCGAAATCGACGATATCCGCAACCGCTTCGATATCGACTTCATCAGCCGCGACCTGCCGCAGCTGATGGCCGAATCCCGCGAGGGCATCGAGCGCGTCACCCGGATCGTCCGCGACCTGAAGGACTTCTCCTATTCCGGCCGCGACGAGTCGTGGAAGCTGGTCGACCTGCACTCGGGGCTGGAATCGACCATCAACATCATCTGGAACGAGCTCAAGTACAAGGTCGACCTCAAGCGCGAGTTCGGCCAGCTGCCGCTGGTGGAATGCCTGCCGTCCGAGCTCAACCAGGTGTACATGAACCTGCTGCTCAACGCCGGCCACGCCATTGCCGAGCGAGGCACCATCACCGTGCGTACCGGTGTCGATGGTGACTACGCATGGGTGGAGTTCGAAGACACCGGCGGCGGCATTTCCCCGGACCTGCGCCAGCGCATCTTCGACCCGTTCTTCACCACCAAGCCCGTGGGCAGCGGCACTGGGTTGGGGCTGTCGATTTCGTACAGCATCATCAACAAGCACCACGGGCGCATCGACCTGGAGAGCACCCCGGGTGTGGGGTCACGGTTCCGGTTGGTATTGCCGATCAAGCAGCCGCGGTAAAGCGTAGCGCCGATCGTTTCCATACGTTACCGGGCGTTGTGGGGTTCACGGCAGTCGTTTGGGAACCGACCCTACCAGCATCCGCCCACGACCATCTGTCGGGGGGGAGGGCGGCGGGTAGCCCACGGAGGGACTGTCAAAAACATGGATGTTTTTGACAAGCCTCCATGGATGGATTCACGGCGTGTCCCGGAGTGGGCTGCCCGACGCCCTCCCCGGCACGGATAAACGGAAACGCTGCTTTTAGTCGCCTTCCGGCGCCGGTATCGCAACCGGCTGTGATGTATTGGCGCGGCGTTGTTCTTCGTGCGTGCGGAACGCCTGGTGGATGTGCTTGCGCAGCTCGTCGTCGTTCCACGGCTTGGTCAGGAAGCGGTAGATCGCGCCCCGGTTGATCGCGTCGGTCACCGTGTTGAGGTCCGTGTAGCCCGACAGCACCAGCCGGATCGTGTCCGGGTACAGCATCTTCACCCGGCCCAGGAACTCCGTGCCGCTCATGTCGCTCATGCGCTGGTCTGACAGGATCACCTGCACATCGTTGATCGCCAGCAGGTCGAACGCATCGCGCACGTTGCCCGCCGCCAGGATCCGGTAGCCATCGCGGCGGAACAGACGCACCAGCGAACGCAGCACGTTCTCCTCATCGTCCAGCAGCAGCAGCGTCCGGTCCGGGCGTGTTTCAGCGAACGCCTCCGGACGCAGGTAGCGCCGGCGCAGCGTCATGCCCGCCGCGTCGGCCGACATCGGCTCTCCAAACAGATAGCCCTGGAACACGTCGCAGTCGTTGCGGCGCAGGAAACCCAGCTGGGCCTGCGACTCCACCCCGTTGGCGATCACCGTCATGCCCAGCTGGTGGCCCATGGCGATGATCGCGCGCGCGATGGCCGCCTCGCGGTTGCCGGCCGGCGCGCTCTTGATGAAGCTGCGGTCGATCTTCAGCTTGTCCACCGGATAGCGCACCAGCGCGCTCAGGCTCGAATCGCCGGTACCGAAGTTGTCCAGGCTCAGGCTGATGCCTTCGTTGCGCAGGTTCACCAGCGTTTCGTGCACGAAGTTGACGTTGTTGGTCAGCGCACTTTCGTTGATCTCCAGCGTGAGCATGTGCGCCGGCACCCCCGCGGTCTGCATCAGCGCCATCACCTCGGCGAAGAAGTTCGGACGCAGCAGCTGCAGCGTCGACACGTTCACCGCGATGGTGAAGTCATCGAAGCCCAGGTCGCGCCACAGCTTGGCCTGCTTCAGCGCGCCCTCCAGCACCCATGTGCCGATCTGCACGATGATGCCCAGCCGTTCGGCCGTGCGCATGAAGCGCTCCGGCACCAGCATGCCCAGCGTCGGCGACTGCCAGCGCAGCAGCGCCTCCATGCCCACCACGTGGCCATCGCGGGCGCTCACCAGCGGCTGGTAGCGCAGCTTCAGTTCGCCATTGGGAATGGCGTCCACGATCTGGCGCGCGATGATGCTCTCGCTGTGCGCACTGGACGGCGTGTTGACCGCATGGATGCGCACCGCATTGCCGCCTTCGCGGGCGGCCTGGTACAGCGCGTCCTCGGCATGGTCGAGCAGGCGTGAGGTCTCGGTTGCATGTTCCGGGCACAGGCTGACCCCGAGCTTGCCGGTCATGAACAACGTGTACGGCAGGACCGAGAGCGGCAGCTCCAGCTGCTGGCGGATCTCTTCGGCCAGGTCGTCTGGCAGCGGCAGGTCGGCGGTGCGCGGTACCGCGATCAGGAACTCATCGCTGCCATGCCGCCACAGTTTGCCGCGCCCACGCAGGTGGTGCTGCAGGCGCTGCGCCACCAGCACCAGCGCCTGGTCGCCGACTTCGGCGCTCATGTTTTCGTTGACCGATGCGAAATGGTCGATATCCACGTGCATCAGCATCAACGGCGTGCCACCGGAGGCGGCCTCGGCCACCATCGCCTGCAGCGCGGGGTTGCCGGCGCCCAGCCGGGGCGGCGCGTCCTCGATGCTGACCAGGGGCAGGGAAGGGTTCCACATGACTCAGTATTCCAATGTATCGGGGGCGGCCACGCCATCGCTGCGGTAAGGCAGGAACAGGTCGACCAGGGTGCCGGCGCCATGCGCCGACTCGATCTTGAGGGTGCCGCCGGCGCTCTGCGCGCGTTCGCGCATCACGATCAGGCCCAGCCCGCGGGGGCCATCGGGGTCGAACCCTTCGCCGTCATCGCGCACCTGCAGGTGCAGGCCATGGTCCTGCACGTCCTGCAGCGTCAGGTGCACCTGGCTGGCGCGCGCATGGCGCAGCACATTGGTCAGGCTTTCCTGGGCGATGCGGAAACAGGCCTGCTCGATCTCACCCTGCGGGCGTCGCGGCAGCGCCGCGATGTCGGCCAGCAGCTCGATCGGCGAGGAACGGAACAGCACCCCGGCCTGCCAGCGCAACGCCGCCTCCAGGCCCAGTGCATCCAGCTGCGGCGGGCGCAGCAGGGTGGAGATGTCGCGCAGCTTGCCCACGGTGGCGTCGGCCAGGTGGATGATCTGCTCCAGGTCCTCGCCGCGCCGCTGCGGATCGGCCTCATCCTGCGCCGCATACGCCGACAGCTTCATCGCGGTGATGGCCTGGCCGATGTCGTCGTGCAGGTCGCGCGAGATCGCGCGGCGCTCGTCTTCCTGCAGCGAGAACAGCCGCCCGGCCATGGCCTGCAGCTCGCGGTTGCTGGTTTCCAGTGCCTCGCGGATACGCTCCGGCTCGCTCAGGTCGCGCACGATCAGCAGCTTGCAGTTGCGGCCGCCATAGCGCACCTCGCCCACCGCAAGCCCGGCCTGGAAGCGCTCGCCGCCCTGGCGGCGCATGCCGATCACTTCACTGCCGCTGCTGGGCAGCGGGATGCTGGCAAACAGCTGCGCGCGTACCCGGGCGAGGTCGGTGGCCACCACCAGCGCCGACAGCGGCTCGCCCAGCAGGGTGTGCTGGCCGTAGCCGAACTGCGCGGCAGCGCACGCGTTGGCATACAGCACGTGTTCGTCCGACAGGATCACCACGCCGTCGGGCAGCACCCGCACCAGCTCGCGGAACTGTTCCTCGCGTTCGCGCAACAGCCGGCGTGACTGCTCACGCTCGGTCACATCCTGCAACGTGCCCAGCACGCGGGGCCGGCCGGCGTCATCGGTGCCGCTCTCGGCACGCAGGTGCACCATCAGCGCCCGCCCGTCCATGGCCAGCAGCGGCAGCAGCAGGTCGATCTGCACCCGGTCGCCGCGCATGTCCTGCAGCAGCTGTTCGGTCAGTGCGGCGGTGGTCGGGTCGGCGGGGACCAGCAGTTCCTCGAAGCGGTGCCAGCGCCGTGCTTCGGGCGGGCGCCGGCCCAGCAGGTGGTAGACCTGGTTGGAGTAACGACCCAGCCCGGTGGACGGGTCGACTTCCCAGGCGCCGATCCGCGCCATTTCGTGCGCTTCCTCGACACGGGTCAGCGCCTGGTCGCGGCGCCGCAGCGCCTGGTCTTCGCGGGTGCGGTCGATGGCGATCAGCAGGCGCGCCGGGCGCCCGGCGTAATCCAGGTAGTTGCTGCGCATCTCCATGCGCCGGGGCGTGCCGTCCTTGAGCACCAGGTCGGCGGTGATCACGCACAGCTGGTCCGGTTGCGCGCGGATCTCCTCCAGCTTGGCGGCCAGCGCTGCTTCATCCCCGGGCGGCCACAGCGCGGTCATCGACATGGCGGTGAACTCGTCCCGGCTCCAGCCGAACAGGCTGCTGGCGGCCGGGTTCACGTCCAGGATCTCCAGGGTGTCCAGGTCGTAGACCAGGATCGGGCCGGGGTTGCCTTCGAACAGCTGCCGGTGGCGCTGTTCGGAGTGCTCCAGCCTTACATGGGTCTGCAGCACGTGCTGGGCCAGCGGGCGCAGCAGCAGGTAGATCACCGCGCCGCTGAGGATGACGAAGAATGCCCCCTTTGCCGTCTGCCAGCGCGCGGCCGTGGCCAGGTCGGCGGTGAGCACCTGCACGGCGGCATCGCTGCACAGGATCCATACCAGCGCCAGCATCAGATAGCCGAGCACCACCCGCCAGCGGTCGCGGCGCAGGGCCTGGGCGAGCGGGTGGTCACGACGGTGCGGTGCGGGCGGGCCGGGTGGGACGACAGGCATGGGTCGCGACGGGATGGGGTTGGGTAGGCGGTCCATAGTAGTGGCTGGGACACCCCGGGCGCACGCAAGGCTCAACTATCGACCAGAACAGCCGCTAACGATTGCGTTCCCGGCTGTCGGGTGCGTTATCGGAGTCATACCGCGTGGACCAAGGCATCATCGCGAGTCTGCTGCAGCACCCCTTGGCCTCGGCCCTGGTCATCCTGGACCGGACCGGGCGTCCGCTCGCCGCCAACCCGGCCGCGCGCGAACATGGGTTGCCGGCGACCGTGGCGGCCTACGGCGAGCTGCTGGAAGACCTGCGGCTGCTGGCCGCCGATGGCGGGCTGGTGCCGTGCCAGCTGCCGGGCGGGCCGCGTGGGCGCTTCGATGGCTGGATGCGCGCCGTGCACGACGCCGACGGCAACCTGCTGGCCTTCACCCTGAGCGTGCCCGAACCGGTGGCACCCTACGCGGGCAGCCGCTGGGAAGTGGCGCTGGACCATGCCGGCCATGGCCTGTGGGACTGGGACCTGCCCAGCGACGCGGTGAGCCGTTCGCAGCGCTGGCATGACGCGCCGGCCGGCGCGGACGAACACGCGTCGGCCGAGGCCGGGCAGGCCCTGCTGGCCCCGGTGCATCCCGACGACCAGGCGGCGGTGCGCGCGGCGCTGGACGCGCACCTGCGCGGCGAGGGGGAGGTGTACACGGCCCAGTACCGCCTGCGCCACCCGGAAGGGGACTGGCGCTGGGTGCTGGATCGCGGCCGCGTGGTGGCCCGTACCGTCGACGGACAGCCGCTGCGCATGGTCGGCACCCACACCGACATCCAGGCACAGAAACAGATGGAAGCGCTGCTGCTGGAGCAGCAGGTGCACCTGCGCGAGGCGCAGCGCATCGCCAGCATGGGCAGCTGGTCGTGGGACCCGGACAGCCGCCAGTTCTGGTGGTCGCCCGAGTTCCGGGCCCTGCTGGGCGTGGGCGACGCCCCGTTGAACAGCCGGCGGCACTGGCTGCGCCTGCTCGAACCGCGTTCGCGCGGCCTGCTGCGGCAGGCCTGGCGGCGCATGCTGCGCGATGGCAAGCCCAGCACGCTGGCGCTGGAGCTGCCGCGCGGAAACGACGGCGCGCTGCACCTGCGGTTGTGGATGCAGCCGCTGCTGGGCCCGGACGGGCGCATCCAGCGCCTGCTCGGCCAGGTCCAGAACATCACCGAACAACACCAGACCGATGCGCTGATCCGCTGGCGCACCGAGCTGCTCAACCGGGTTTCGGCGCTGGGCCGCATCGGCGGTTGCGAGATCGACGTGGCCACCCGCCACATGCAGTGGACCGAGGAGTGCTACCGCATCCACGGCCTGCGCAAGGAACCGATCAGCCTGGACCAGGCGCTGGCGCTGTACACGCAGGATTCGCGCGACGCCTTCGAGGCCGCATTGGCGCGCATTGCCGCCGGCGGCCTGCCCGAACAGCTGGACCTGTGCTTCTACCGCCAGTCCGGGCTGCGCATCTGGGTGCAGGTACTGATCGAGCTGGACCATCGCGATGGCCTGCCGACCCGCTTCGTGGTGCTGTTCCGTGACATCACCCGCGAACGCGAAGCCAACGAGCGGATCGAGCTGCTGGCCCATTACGACCTGCTCACCGGCCTGCCCAACCGCATGCTGCTGCGCGAGCAGACCGCCGACGCCATCGAGGAAGCGCGCGATCGCGGCGCACCGTTGGCGATGCTGTTCATCGACCTGGATGGCTTCAAGACCATCAACGACACCTTCGGCCATGCCACCGGCGATGCGCTGCTCAAGGCCGCGGCGGCGCGGCTGCACCAGAACCTGCGCAACGCCGACCTGTTCGGGCGTTTCAGCGGCGATGAGTTCATCGTGGTGCTGCGCGACCTGGCCGACCCGGAAGATGCCGGGCACGTGGCGCGCAAGCTGATCGTCTCGCTGGCCGAGCCGCTGCAGCGCGGTGACACCACCTTGAAGGTGGGCGCCAGCGTGGGCATTGCGATGCTCGACGAAGGCCGCACGGATTTCGATTCGCTGCTGCGCGCGGCCGACGCGGCCATGTACGCCGCCAAGGAGGCCGGGCGCAATACCTACCAGTACTACAGCCAGGACGCGCTGCTGCGCATCCAGCGCAAGCTGGAGATCGAGCACGCGCTGCTGGGCGCCATCGAGCGCGAAGAGTTCAGCCTGGCCTACCAGCCACTGCTGCATGCCGCGCAGGACCAGCCACCGGCCATCGAGGCGCTGCTGCGCTGGCACCGCCCGGGCATCGGCTACTGCAGTCCGGCCGAGTTCATTCCCATTGCCGAGAAGTGCGGCGAGATCGTGCGCATCGGCGACTGGGTGCTGGCCGAGGCCTGCCGCCAGGCGGCGGTGTGGGACCGGGCCGGGCTGAAGTTCGACCGGATCGCGGTGAACGTGTCGGCCGTGCAGCTGCGCGACCGCGGCTTCGCCGAACGGGTGATCGACATCTGCCACGCCCATGGCTGGGCGCCGCAGCGGCTGGAGCTGGAGCTGACCGAATCGGCCCTGATCCGTGACACCGACGTGCTGCGCCACTGCTTCGATGTGCTGGAGCGGCACGGCGTGCCCTTGGCGGTGGACGATTTCGGTACCGGCTTCTCCAACCTGCACTACCTCAACCGTTTCCCGGTGGGCCGCCTGAAGATCGACCGCAGCTTCGTGCAGGGCATGCTCCACGATGCCGGCACCGCCGAGGTCACCCAGGCCATCGTGCACCTGGGCCATGCCCTGGGCATGAAGGTGGTGGCCGAAGGCGTGGAAACGGAGCAGGAAGAAGCGATGCTGCGCCGCCAGGGCTGCGATGAGATCCAGGGCTACCTGTACTCGCGCCCGCTCACCCCGCGTGACCTGGCGCAGTGGCTGAAGCTCGGTGGCGGACAGCTGCAGGCACTGCCGACCGTGGTCGGCGAATCGCCACGGGTTCCGGTCGCGCCGTAACCGCCCGCGGGCGTTGCATTTGCTAGAGCATCAGCAGGTCCGGTCATCAACCGGACCTGCTTTTTGCTATGCGGCGCCAGCAGATCCGGACGCGTCCAGCGCGGTCCCGCTCAATCCCAGGTCCCAGGCCAGTCCCGCCAACGCGGGATCCAGCGGCGCTGCCGCCGGGGCGGTTGCCATCATCCCAGCCAGTTCCCATTGCGCCTGCTGTTCCAGCACCGCCAACAGCGCACGGCCGCTCTTCGGCGCCACGGGCGCCGGGGCAGGGTGGATGACCTCGCCCACGGCGTCGGGCGACGCGCCGTTTCCGGCAGGTATCAGTGGGCTGGGGGCGGCGTTCAACAGCATGCGGCAGTCTTCAACAGTGGGGTCAGGGTGCTACACGCACGAAAGCCCCGGCAATGCCGGGGCCCTCGTGGAATGCCGTTGCCGGCATCAATCACGGATCAGAACAGTTCAACCGCACCGGCTGCCATGCTCTGCTGGCTCACCGGCTTGTGCGGCGGGCGTTCCCATTCGCTGCGCATTTCGCGCAGGCGGTTGCCGGTACGCTGCAGGGCGGTGGCCACTTCGGCATCGAACACGCCGCCGTTACGGTGCAGCAGTTCCTGCAGGCCCACCGCTTCGCGGTTGATCGAGGTCAGGCGGTCCAGGTGGGTGTGCACGCCGCCCAGGGCCTGGGTGGCGATGTCCTCGAACTGCAGGGCGCGCACGGCTTCGGCCACGCTGCTGTCGATGGCGCGGCCGCACTCGGAGATCTCGCGCATGCCTTCGCCCAGCGACGCATTGATCTGGGCCACGTTGTCGAGCATGGCGGCCGCTTCGTGACGCGCTTCGCGGGAGCGGTCCATGTCGCGCGAGGCCATGTTGGAGACCGTTTCGCGGACCTTGGCGATCGCATCCTTGGAGCTGTGCGCCAGCTTGCGGATCTGCTCGTTGAAGGTGGTGGAGCGCTCGGAGAGGTTGCGCACCTCGTCGGCGACCACCGCGAAGCCGCGGCCGGCTTCACCGGCGCGCGCCGCTTCGATGGCCGCGTTCAGCGCCAGCAGGTTGGTCTGGTCCGCGATGGACTTGACGTCTTCCAGCAGCGCGAAGATGCCATCCAGGTGCTGCGCCATCTGGTCGATGTGCTGCACGGTGTTGCTGCTCTGGCCGCTGACCTGTTCCAGCGCTTCCACCAGCTGTTCCATGCGGTGGCTGGCGTGCTGGGCGAAACGGGCCACGTCGACGCCGGCGCCACCGTCTTCACCGGCGCGATCGACGATGCGGGCCAGTGCCTGGCTCTGCTGGCGGGACTTGCGGTTCATGGCATCGAAGCTGCCACCCAGGCCGGCCACGGCCTGGCGGATCAGGTCACGGGCGCGTTCGATTTCGCCACGCGAGCCGTCGATTTCGTTGCCGACGAACGAGCGCAGCTCGGTCAGCAGCTGGTCCTGTTCCCGCATCATGCGGGCATGCTCGGGCGAGCGCTGGGTCTGGGCGCGGGCGGTCCACCACGCGAACCCCAGCCAGCTGAGCGTCATCGTGGTCAGGATCGCCCAGCGCAGGGCGGCCGGCCATTCGAAGCCGATGGCGAAGGGAAGCAGGAGGGTCAGGACCAGGGGGGCGGCCAGACTAGTGAAGAGGCGTGAGTACATGGACGTTCTCGGGGAGGTGCACGGAGGATGTATCGGCCGTACCCCCGTTTGCTTTAGCCACGGCGCACTTTTTTGTGCGCCGGTGGGTGACGACCGTTGGTCGTCAGCCCGTCCCGGTAGGTGACGACCGTTGGTCGTCACTCCTTTCCGTCAGCGCAGCTGACGGTCAACCGCTTCGATCATCGCCTTGCGCGAGATCAGGAAATCCCAGTACTGGCCGCCGGTCTGGCGCCACAACACCGCCGAACGCACCGCCGCCAGCAGCAGCGCGCGGATCTCGGCCACCACCCCGGCCTGGGCCAGGTAGTGCGGGTTGCCCTGGACCATCACCCGCGGCTTGAGGTGGCTGATGGTGTCGGCATACAGCCCGCCCAGGCTGGACAGCACGTCCGGGTGGGCGCTGTCGTTCAGCTCGGCGGCCTGGCGCTGGGCGCTGGCGATGCCCTGGCTGACCTGCGCGACCACCGCGTGCTCGCGCACGAAGCGGCGCTCCAGCTGCAGCACGGCCAGGGCCAGCCGCGGCAGGATCTCGTCCTGGCCCTGGCTGCGGAAATAGTTGTGCAGCAGGCGCAGGCCCGGGGCCAGGTTGGCGGCGCTGCCGTAGATGGCCTGCGGGCTGTCGGCGTCGATCCGGAACACGCTGTCGATGGCGGTGCGGACCACGCTGGCCTCGGAATGGCCGGTTTCGGCGATGCGGCGCACCTGCTGCAGCGCCTGGGCGATGCCAGCCAGGGCAAGGACGCGGTCGTCGATGGAAAAACTCATGCAGCAGATACCTCGAAGGGGGAAGGGGCGGTGCGCAGGCGCTGCTCCAGCGGCGCATCGGTGGCGGCAATCACCGCGCCACCCAGGCAGACCTCGTCGTCATACAACACCAGGGATTGCCCGGGGGTGACGGCACGCTGCGGCCGCGCGAAACGCACGTCCACGCTGCCATCGTCGCGCACCCGCACCGTGCAGGGCTCGTCCGGCTGGCGGTAGCGGGTCTGCGCGGTGCACTCGAACTGCCGGGCAGGCGGTGCCCCGGCGATCCAGTGGGCGGTTTCCGAATGCAGCCGGGTCGACTGCAGCCAGGGGCTTTCACGGTCCTGGTCCACGTACAGCACGTTGCTGGCCACGTCCTTGCCCACCACGTACCACGGGGCCGCCGGGCGGCCACGCACGCCGCCGATGTTCAGGCCCTCGCGCTGGCCCAGGGTGAAATAGAACACCCCGGGGTGCTCGGCGATGCGGTTGCCGTCCGGGTCTTGGATCTCGCCGGTGCGCGCCGGCAGGTAACGGCCCAGGAACTCGCGGAAATCGCGTTCGCCGATGAAGCAGATCCCGGTCGAGTCCTTCTTGGCGTGGGTCGGCAGGCGCGCATCGCGGGCGATGCGGCGCAGGTCGTTCTTCTGCAGGTCGCCGATCGGGAACAGGGTGGCGGCCAGCTGGGCCTGGCCCAGCTGGTGCAGGAAGTAGCTCTGGTCCTTGCTGCGGTCGGCGCCGCGCAGCAGCGCCCAGCGCCCGCCCACCTGGGCGATGCGGGCGTAATGGCCGGTGGCGATCCGCTCTGCACCCAGCTCGCGGGCCGCATCCAGGAAGTGCTTGAACTTCACTTCGCGGTTGCACAGCACGTCCGGGTTGGGGGTGCGTCCGGCCGCGTATTCGGCCAGGAAGTGTTCGAACACGCCCTGCCAGTACTCGCTGGAGAAGTCGCGGAAGTGGAACGGGATGTCGAGCAGGCCGCACACGGCCACCGCATCGCGGCGGTCGTCTTCGGCACGGCAGTCGCCGCTGCCGTCGTCGGCCCAGTTCTGCATGAACAGCCCGGCCACCGGCTCGCCCTGCTGGACCAGCCGCCAGGCGGCCACGGACGAATCCACGCCGCCGGAAACGCCGACCATGATGCGCGGGGTGCTCATGCAACCTCCTTCACGATCAACAGCGGGTGGCGCTGGCCGGCCAGGAAGTCGGCAACGACCTCCCAGACCAGTGGACTGCGCAGCCGGGACGGCTCGGCCTGCAGCTCGGCCGGGTCCAGCCACAGCGCGCGCAGGATGCCGGTGTCCAGCGGGCGGGCAGGGTCATGCGAGATCGGCTCGGCCGCGTAGGCGAAGCGCAGGAAAGGCGTGCCGTCGGGCGCGGTCCACTGGTAGGTGCCGATGAAGGCGGTCAGGCGGACGGTCCAGCCCGATTCTTCCAGCGTCTCGCGCACGGCGGCGGCGGCCAGGCTTTCGCCCGGCTCCAGGTGCCCGGCCGGCTGGTTCAGCACCGCGCGGCCGTCGATGGCTTCTTCCACCAGCAACAGGCGCCCGTCCCGCACCACCACGGTGGCCACGGTCACATGCGGCGCCCAGCGCAGGTCCTGCACTTCGTTCACGTCAGTATTCGTCCGTTCCAGTCAATTCAAGTTCCATCGCATCGGCGGTGTTCATCGCCGCCTCGATGGCCTCGCTCAGCGCATCGGCGCTGGCGTTGGCATCCACCTTCACCACGAACATGGCCAGCTGCTCCTGCTTGACCCAGCCGCCCAGCTTGGCGTCCTGGGAGTCTTCCAGCAGGCGGTTGGCCACTGCGGCGGAGAACTGCTTGCCCGGCGCGTTGTAGCCCGGCGACCAGATCTCGCGGATGCGGTGCTTGCCGTACTCTTCCACAGCCGAGCGCACGAACACCAGCTGGGTGCGGTCGCCTTCGACATCGAACACCAGCTTGTAGTCGCCGTCCTCGTCGATCTCATAGGGGTACTTCAGCGTATCCAGCACGCGGCCGACGGCCTTGTCGGGCGTTGCGGCCTGGGCCCCGAACACGGTGGCGGTCAGCAGCAGCGCGGTGGCGATCCTTTTCATGAAATCCCTGTGAAAGTATGTATCCATGAGTGGATTGTGACGGGGGCAGGGGGCCAACGTCCAATCCGGCCGGTGCGGCGTCTATAATGTCCGGATGCCCCGCGAGCCCTCCCAAGAACCCCACCACGACCACGGCGTAGCGCTGGAACCGGCCCGGCCGGAGGTCGCGCCGCCGCCGTTCTACCAGGTGATGCTGCTGAACGACGACTACACCCCGATGGATTTCGTGGTGACCGTGCTGCAGCACTTCTTCTCGATGGATCTGGAAAAAGCCACCCAGGTGATGCTCAACGTGCACACCCGTGGCCGTGGCGTGTGCGGGGTGTTCACCCGCGAGGTGGCCGAATCCAAGGTCGCCCAGGTCAACGAGTTCTCGCGCATGAACCAGCATCCGCTGCTGTGCACGATGGAAAAAGCCGGCTGACACGGCGTTCCCGGCGCCCTCCGGTTGATTGATCCCGATCCCAATGGGTCCGTAACAATTCGTAGCGCCGGCCGTTGGCCGGCCCACGCATGGCCGTTCCCGCCCTTTATGCCCGTCAATCAGGGAAAGCGCCGGGGACCGCCAAGGGGGCGGGGCGCCTGCAATCGGTCGATGACGTCGCCATCACGGGTGGGCAGCCAATGCTGGCGGTGTCTGGGGCATGATCGCGCAAGTGATAACGCCATCTGAACGCACCGATCCAGTAGGGTGATGGAAATTGTGCAGGTAGGCCGCATATTGTTCTCAACTGCCGCCGGAGTAGAACATGTTCAGTAAAGACCTCGAACACACCATCGGTCAGTGCTACAAGCGCGCCCGTGAGGCCCGCCATGAGTTCATGACGGTGGAACACCTGCTGCTGGCACTGCTCGACAACCCGTCCGCCCAGGCCGTGCTCAAGGCATGCGGGGCCGACGCCGACCGCCTGCGCCAGGAGCTGGAGCAGGCCATCGAGGTCTCCGTCTCGCGCCTGGCCGAAGATGACGGCCGCGACACCCAGCCCACCCTGGGCTTCCAGCGTGTGCTGCAGCGGGCCGTGTACCACGTGCAGTCCTCGGGCAAGAAGGAGGTCACCGGCGCCAACGTGCTGGTGGCGATCTTCGGCGAAAAGGACTCCCACGCGGTCTATTACCTCAACCAGCAGGACGTGACCCGGCTGGATATCGTCAATTACCTCTCCCATGGCATCGCCAAGCTGGGCGAGGAGGGCGAAGTGCCGCCGTCGTCGGACGCCGAAGGGCGCGCCGAGGGTGGCGATGGCGAAGGCAAGGGCGATGCCCTGGCCGAGTTCGCCAGCAACCTCAACGAGGCGGCCCGCAACGGCCGTATCGATCCGCTGGTGGGTCGCCGCGACGAAATCGAGCGCACCATCCAGGTCCTGTGCCGCCGGCGCAAGAACAACCCGCTCTACGTGGGCGAGGCCGGCGTGGGCAAGACCGCCATCGCCGAGGGCCTGGCCAAGCGCATCGTGGAAGGCTCGGTGCCCGACGTACTGGCCGACGCGGTGATCTATTCGCTCGACCTGGGCGCGCTGGTGGCCGGCACCAAGTACCGCGGCGATTTCGAGAAGCGCCTGAAGGGCGTGCTCACCGCGCTGAAGAAGATGCCCAACGCGGTGCTGTTCATCGACGAGATCCACACCATCATCGGTGCCGGGTCGGCGTCGGGCGGCACCATGGACGCCTCCAACCTGATCAAGCCGGCGCTGGCCTCCGGTGAGCTGCGCTGCATCGGCTCCACCACCTTCCAGGAATACCGCGGCATCTTCGAGAAGGACCGTGCGCTGGCGCGCCGCTTCCAGAAGATCGACATCGTCGAGCCCACCGTGGGAGAAACCTACGAGATCCTGCAGGGCCTCAAGCCCAAGTACGAAGCGCACCACGGCGTGACCTACGCCGATGACGCGCTGCAGGCGGCGGTGGACCTGTCGGTGAAGCACATCGGCGACCGCCTGCTGCCGGACAAGGCCATCGACGTGATCGATGAAGCCGGTGCCCGCCAGCGCCTGCTACCCGAGGGTGAGCGCAAGCAGCTGATCGACATCGAGGAAATCGAAACGATCGTGGCCAAGATGGCGCGCATTCCGGCCAAGCAGGTCAGTGCCACCGACAAGGACGTGCTGCAGCACCTGGAGCGCAACCTGAAGATGGTGATCTTCGGCCAGGATCCGGCCATCGAGACGCTGTCCTCGGCGATCAAGCTGGCCCGTTCGGGCCTGGCCAATCCGGAAAAGCCGATCGGCAACTTCCTGTTCGCCGGCCCCACCGGCGTGGGCAAGACCGAGGTGACTAAGCAGCTGGCGCTGCAGCTGGGCATCGAGCTGGTGCGCTTTGACATGAGCGAATACATGGAGCCGCATTCGATCAGCCGCCTGATCGGTGCGCCCCCGGGCTATGTCGGCTTCGACCAGGGTGGCCTGCTCACCGAAAAGATCGTCAAGACCCCGCACTGCGTGCTGCTGCTGGACGAGGTGGAAAAAGCCCACCCGGACATCTTCAACATCCTGCTGCAGGTCATGGACCGTGGCGTGCTCACCGACACCAACGGGCGCGAAGCGAACTTCAAGAACGTGGTGCTGGTGATGACCACCAATGCCGGCGCGGCGCAGGCCTCGCGGCGTTCGATCGGCTTCACCCGCCAGGACCACGCCACCGACGCGATGGAGATCATCCGCAAGAGCTTCACGCCGGAATTCCGCAACCGCCTCGATGCGGTGGTGCAGTTCCAGCCGCTGGGCTTCGAGCACATCCTGCGCGTGGTGGACAAGTTCCTGATCGAGCTGGAAATGCTGTTGCAGGAAAAGCACGTCAGCCTGTCGGCCACGCCGACCGCGCGCGACTGGCTGGCCCGCCACGGCTTCGACCCGCTGATGGGCGCGCGCCCGATGGCCCGCGTGATCCAGGACAAGGTCAAGCGCCCGCTGGCCGACGAGCTGCTGTTCGGCAAGCTGGTCAACGGCGGCCGGGTCAGCATCGACGTGCGCGACGACGAACTGTTCGTCGAAGCGCAGGCCGAACCGGAGCGGCTGCTGCCGGCGACGGTCGAATGACCGCTAGGTCACGACCGTTGGTCGTGACGCCTTGAAAGCAAAAACGCCCCGGATGGGGCGTTTTTGTTGGGCGTCGCTCAGCGCTTGGCGCGCGATGCGAACGCCTCGGCGCTGATCGGTTCGAGCCTGGCGACATCGCAGCTGCCCGTATCGGTACGCAGCTTGCTGGCGCGTGCCCCGCACAACTGGCCCTCATTGCTGGGGGTGGCAAACTCGAGCTTTCGCGAGAAGCCGGCCTGGCTGCAGCTGTTCTGGAAATGGACGATGTAGTGATCGGTGCCGTTGCGCAGCAGGATGCTGCGATCGGCGCCCTTGCGGACCAGCTGCTGGTCGCTGGACAGGGTGATGCAATCGGAGCCGGCCGCGGCGGCGGGCGCGCTCTGCGCGGACGCCGAACCGGTAGCGCTGGAAACAACCAACAGGCAAAGCGCAATCAGGGTCTTCATGGCGGGGGCCAGTAGGTCACGGTCCGGAGTGGACCGTAGACCACAGTGCCCACCTTCGGCCGGTGGCGAATCTGCATCAAGGCAGGCTGACTGATGTCAGGGTGTCGTGGGGCAGGGTGACTGCCGGCACGGTGGGCGCAGCTGAATGGCGCCCACGCAAAAAGGCCAGCGCAGGGCCGGCCTTTGATCGCGTCTTCCGGAGAAGCCGCCCTTCCGCTTACTTCATGCGGTAGGTGATGCGACCCTTGGTCAGGTCGTAGGGCGTCATTTCAACCTTGACACGGTCGCCCGTCAGGATGCGGATGTAGTTCTTGCGCATGCGGCCGGAGATGTGGGCGATGATTTCATGCCCATTTTCCAGTCGAACGCGGAAAGTGGTGTTCGGCAGCGTCTCGCTGACGGTGCCTTCGAACTCGATGGAGTCGTCTTTCGACATGTAGTCCTGTGCAGTTCTATAAACGGCCGAGCTGGCCTTAAGAGCGGGCATTTTACGCGCATCTCCCCCGGGATGCAAAGATTGCGTTAACCGCCTGCCTCAGGCCAACGACGCGGCTGGAATCTCCCCAAACCGCGCGGTCCACGCCCCAGGCGCCTCGTCAGCAGCCACCTGCGCCCGGACCAGCCCCAGGAACCGTTCACGCGGCCAATGTTGGGCCCCCATCCGCAGCAGGTGCTCGTTCTCCACCTGCGCATCGATCAATGGCCAGCCCCACGACGACAGCCGATGGGCCAACCCGGCCAACGCCACCTTCGAGCCGCCGCTGGCCGCGCTGAACATGCTCTCGCCGAAGAACATCCGGCCGATGGCCACCCCGTAGATCCCGCCCACCAGCCGGTCGCCGTCCAGCACCTCGACCGAGTGGGCGAACCCCAGGGCATGCAGCGCCACATAGGCCTCGACCATGTCCCGGGTGATCCAGGTGCCGTCCTGCCCCGGGCGGGGGCTGGCCGCGCAGGCCTCGATAACCTCGCGGAAGCGGGTATCGGCACGCACTACCCAGCCGCTGGCGCGCAGGCTGCGGCGGAAACGCGAGGACAGGTGCACCCCATCGGTGCGGAACACCATGCGCGGGTCCGGTGACCACCACAGCAGCGGCTGGCCCTCCGAGAACCACGGGAAGATGCCGCCGGCGTAGGCATTGAGCAGGCGCACCGGCGAGAGGTCGCCACCGAGCGCCAGCAGCCCATCCGGGTCCCGCAACGCGGTTTCGGCAGGCGGGAAGGGCGCATCCGGACGGTCGTCCAGCCGCCAGGGCAGGTGCCGCGTCATGTGGATTCGATCGACTTGAAGGGGGTGTGCTCCACCAGCAGCTGCGCGTAGCGCTGCACTTCCTCGCGCTCCTGTTCGCACCAGCCGGCCAGCGCGCCGGCAAATGCCGGCTCGGCCAGCCAGTGCCGGCTGCGTACCGGGTGCGGCAGGAAGCCACGCGCCAGCTTGTGCTCGCCCTGCGCGCCGGGCTCGAAGCGGGTGAGCCCTTCGCGCAGGCAGTATTCGATGCCCTGGTAGTAACAGGTTTCAAAGTGCAGGCCGGGCAGGGTGGCGCCGCCCCAATAACGGCCGTACAGGGTATCGCCGCCGCGCAGGCACAGGGCGCCGGCTACCGGCTCGCCCTCCAGCATGGCCAGGAGGATCACCAGCTGTCGCGGCATCGTCGTGGCCAGGTGCTGCAGGAACGGCAGGGTCAGTGCCGGCGAATTGCCGTATTCGCTGAAGGTCTGCAGGTAGAAGTCGTGCATGGCCTGCAGGTCGGCGGCGGTGGCTTCATCGCCGTGCACGATCCGGTAGCTCACCCCGGTGCGGGCCAGCTTGGCGCGCTCCTGGCGGATGTTCTTGCGGTGCTTGTGGTCCATGGCGGCCAGGAAGCTGCTGAAGTCGGTCCAGTCGCCCGGGTTGTGCCACTGGAACTGGATGTCCTCGCGCAGCAGCCAGTCCGGGCCGAACGCGGCGTCGTCATCGGCCAGGTGGAAGTTCACGTGCGCCGACGACCAGCCCATGCGGGCCACTTCGCCGCGCAGGGTTTCCACCAGCGTGCGCGAGGTTCCTGCATCCCTGGCCAGCAGGCGCGGCCCGCTCACCGGCGAATACGGCACTGCGCCCAGCCACTTCGGGAAGTACGCCAGCCCGTGGCGGGCATAGGCGTTGGCCCAGGCGTGATCGAACACGAACTCGCCATGCGAGTTGTCCTTCAGGTAGCCCGGTACCGCCCCGATCAACTGGTCGCCGTCCCACAAGGTGAAGTGGCGCGGCCGCCAACCCCATTCCGCACGCAGGCAGCCGTGTTCTTCCAGCCCCTGCAGGAACGCGTAACTGACGAACGGGTTGCGGCCGTCGTGCAGCGCATCCCAGTCGGCGGCGGACAGGTCGGTGAGGCGATGTAGGAAGCGTATATCGGGCATGGCTGAAGGATAGGGCAGGCCGATGGAAAACGGGGTGTTTTAGGTGGCGTTGATCGGCTTGCGGTAAGCGATAGGAAAGTCGTTCAGTAGCGGCCGGGAAGCGTGCGTTGGGGCGCGTTCGTGTGGCCCTGAAGGGAGGAGATTTCGCTGGCGCATCCGGGGATGCGTCAACTACCTTCAAGGAGAAACGGAAATGGTAAGTAAAGGCCTACAGTTGTTCGCGGTGGGGTGCGGGATTCTGCTTGCTGCGGGTGTCGTTGATTCACAGGCTGCGCGCGTGCCTGGCGGCAATGGCCACCCCATCGAATCGAAAGATGAGGCTACGCAGACGACCTGGTACGTCGATGCCGAGCTGATCCACCTACTGGAGAAGGAAGCGTCCAGAGGCGTTTCGACGTACCTGCAGAGCAGGGATGTACTGCGAACGGTTGATGTAAAGGTCACCATCGACATGAGCAAGAAGCAGGTGCTGGCAGACTTTGGTCAGGGCTTTCTTCCGGGATCCGCCGAAGGGTATGCAGAGACGTTCCTGCACGAACTTGCCGTGACGATTCGTGTTTACGCAGAGAAGGCCGGGCTTCCCATCGTTGATGTGGACTTCCGGTTTCAGGGAAAGCCGCTCAAGCACTACTTCCCCGACGATCTTGCAGTGCCTCCGCAAGCCCGTATGAATCCACGGAATGCCACTGCGTTGGTTTCCGCCAGTCACGGACTCGTTCGGGTGTTTCCATCCAGGAGTTGGGAGTTTCAGCGCCCGGATGCGTTCGGTTTCAGGGAGGACATGATCACGCCAGCGTACGGAGATGTGTTGCAGTCGCTTCTTGTGGAGCGAAGTGGCTTGAGCGTCTATCGTGCGCGAAGCAGGGCGCAGGATCTGCACGAGGAGTCGGAGCGTCCTTGGGAGCAGATGTCTTCGAGGTACCACGTGAAGGCTGTGATGCCCGCGCGCACGGATATCTGGAACTCGCTGCCGAACGCGACCACGAATGATCGGGAGGTCAATGAAGACATCCGCACACGCCCTCTCTACGCGAATCACCTTGGCGTAGGGGCAATGATCAGCCTTCACACCAATGGTCACCCAATGGCGACGACCCGGGGCTTGGAGGTCTTCTATTACGGCGAAAAGCCGAACGATCGGACTCTTGCGGAGAGCGTGCTGTGCGGGATGCGCGAGCAGATCCGATCACGGCCGGGCTACGAAGACTTTCCCATTCGAGATCGCGCCAACGCGGGCCGACACGGCGAAAACAGGATTGCCACAATGCCGGCGGTACTTGTGGAGATCGCCTACCACTCGAACCCAGAAGACTCGGCGGCGCTACAGGATCCCGTGTTTCGGGAGGCGTCAATGAAAGGTGTGGAGAAGGGCTACCGGCTGTTTCGTGAGGGCAAGGACTGCACGCCGTTGGCGTTGAGGAAGATTGATCGCGTCACCGTCCCTGCGAGTGGTGCGGCGGAGACCGACGTTCATTTCGACGGCAATCCACAGTTCCCGGTGACGCTCAGTTTCACGCCGGCGTATTGCACCCAGCCGGGCGCCTGCAGGGCGGAAGTAAAGACGGTCACGGAAGCATCCGCGTCGCCCATCAAGGCGCGAATGACCTGCGAAGGGAGCGGTTACGGCATGGTGGACTGGAGCACGGTAATGCGCGATGCCGATGGCGTCACGTCGGGACCCGTGGAGCACTGGATGACCTGCCAGGGTGGTGGTTGATCCGCCGGCGCATCAGGAAGGATGGCTGAAAAGGTAAAGGCCGGTGCATTGCGCCGGCCCTCGGAAACAGAATGAAGTTTAGGCTGCGGTAGCATGCAACTGCACGCCGAGGGCGCGCGTCACCTTCAGGATCGTGGCGAAATCCGGGCTGCGCTCGCCGGAGAGGGCGCGGTACAGGCTCTCACGTGAAACGCCCGCGTCGCGCGCGACCTTGCTCATGCCTTGGGCGCGGGCAATATCACCGAGCGCCTTGGCGATGAATGCAGAGTCGCCGTCACTTTCCATGATGCAGGCATCCAGGTACGCGGCCATTTCCTCCGGGGTGCGCAGGTGCTCCGCAACGTCGAACTTTTCTACCTTTGTCTTCTTCTTGGCTGTCATGTCGCTGTAGCTCCGGTAGTTTCGTTGCGCGGTGCTCTTCTTCTTTCGTATGGCGTCATAAATTGCGAGCCAGCTCCTTCGCCTTTTCAATGTCTTGCTGCTGGGAGCCCTTATCGCCGCCTACCAGAAGAATAATGAGCCGGTTGCCTCGCTGTGTGTAGTAGACACGATAGCCGGGGCCTGCATCTACGCGAAGCTCAGCTATTCCGCCGCTTAGATTGCGGTGGTCCCCGGGATTGCCATGGGCAAGCCGGCGAATGCGGGCGAGGATCCTTGCCCGACCTGCGACGTCCTTCAGGTCATCCATCCATGCTGCGAATTGGTCGGTTCGCTGTAGCTCCATCGAAAAAGTGTAGCCCACAGGCTACATGATGTCTATCTCCCCACGTCCTGCGATCTCAAAACGAAGAAGGCCGGCGCGGGGGGCCCGCCGGGGGGGGGTCCGGCGGCGCGGCGTATTATGGGATCGACCCCGGAGCG